>CALGFL010000078.1 GCA_937881145.1 uncultured Bordetella sp. | reverse complement strand
CGGAGCAGGTCCCGTGAATGGCGGGGTGTACGACGAGACAGGAAAGGTCCGCCGCCAGGATCGATGGCAATGACTTCGAACCATTTCTTGACTGAGCCTTGCCTGACATTTTTTGACCAGGCCGAATGGGAAAACTGGTTGACCCGAAACGCCGACACCGCTGGCGGCATATGGCTGCGCCTGGCCAAAAAAAGGCGCCGCGCAGCCAACCTTGACTTACGAACAGGCACTGGAAAGCGCCCTTTGCCATGGCTGGATCGACGGTCAAAAACAGGCTGAAAGCGAAGAATACTGGCTGCAGCGCTTTACCCGACGCGCCGCAAAAAGCATCTGGTCCAAGCGCAACAGAGACAGAGCCCAAGCGCTGATCGCCGCGGGCCGGATGCTTGCGCCGGGCGTGCAAGAGATCAGGAAAGCCCGCGACGCGGGCACGCAAGATCGAAGAGTTCATCGGCATGCTCAATCGCGGCGAAACCTTTCATCCCTGGGTCGGTTGCGGCGCCCAGGGCGGGCGTTGTCGACGTATTCGCGCGCGTCGGCCCGGCGATCAGCTATCGCCCGCCCAAGAAAAATCCCGGCCCGGCGAATGCTCGCCCGAATTCCAAACCGGACTGATTTGCATGGCGAACTCAGCCCTCTCGAGCGGCTGCGGCCTTCCCAGCAAATAGCCCTGCGCTTGCGTGCACCCTGCCCGATACACCGCGTCGAGCTGGTCCATCGTCTCGATCCCCTCGGCCGTGGTCGTCATGCCCAGTTCGGTGGCCAGCGCGGCGATGGAGGCGACGATAGCCTTGCAATCCGCGCGAGTCGTCATGTCGTGCACGAACGAGCGGTCGATCTTGATCTTGTCCAAGGGAACGATCCGCAGGTGGCTCAGACTGGAATAGCCCGTGCCGAAATCGTCGAGCACGATGCGCACGCCCAGATCCTTCAGGCTCCTGAGCGTTTCCAGGGTGCGGTTGTCATGGGCCAGCAGCGCGGTTTCGGTGATCTCGAACTCGAGCCGGGCAGGATCGATCCCTGATTCTTTCAGGACGGCGCGTACGGTGGCGACCGCGTCGCCATAGAGCAATTGCACCGGCGACAGGTTGATGGCGATGCGCAGCAGGTCGGGAAAGCGCACGGCGTCCGCGCACGCCTGGCGCATGACCCACGCGCCGATTTCGACGATCAGCCGGGTTTCTTCCGCCAGCGGGACGAACTGGGCGGGCGCGACCAGGCCGTACACGGGATGATGCCAGCGCAGCAGCGCCTCGGCACCGCATAATTTATGGGACTTCAGCTCATAGACCGGCTGGTAGGACAGATTGAATTGCCGCTCGTCGATGGCCTTGCGCAGATCCTCTTCCATGGCGAGGCGAGCGTGCAGCTTCTCATCCATCTCGGTGGTGAAGACGCAGCTCACGCCGCGGCCCTGTGCCTTGGCCTGATAGAGCGCGAGGTCTGCCTGCTTCAAGAGCAGATCGGCATCGATGTCCGGACTCTTGGCCATGGCGATGCCGATGCTGGTAGAAATGGAGATCGTCCGTTCCCGCACGAAATACGGCTGGCTAAGCGCGTAGATGATGCGCGCGGCCAGAGCTTCGGCCTGCTGCGGCTGTCTTTGATCGATGCTGAGCACCGCGAACTCGTCGCCGCCCAGGCGAGCGACGCACTCTTTATTCTCCACGCATGCCAACAGGCGCTCGGCCACGGACAGCAGCAGCATATCGCCCACGGGATGTCCGAGCGTATCGTTGACGTCCTTGAAGCGGTCCAGGTCGAGAAACAACAGGGCGACCGGTTCGTGGGCGCTCCGCGTTCGCAGCAGCGCCTGTGCGATCTGGCCGCGAAAAGCGAGGCGATTTTGCAGGCCTGTCAGGTCGTCATGGTGCGCCAGGAAGCGGATGCGGCCTTCCTGTTCGAGCAGGGCCGCGTTCTGCTGCTGCGCCTCGTCGGCGGCCTCGTTCGCGCGCTCGTTGGCGGCGGCCAGCTCTGTCTGCGCGGCCTTGAGCGCGGTGATGTCGGTGCGGATGCCGACGATGCCGCCATCGGCCGTGCGCCGCTCCGTGATGAGCAGCCATCGGCCGTCGGGCAGCAGGCGCTCGATGCTGCCGCTGCCGCCGCGGTGCCAGGCGATGATGTCCTTGACGAATCCCTCGATGTTTCCGGCCGCCTGCGGGTACTGCCCCAGTTCGGCGCCGCCGCGAATGATGTCTTCGAAATACGCGCCCTTGGTCATGAAGCGCGCGCTCAAGGTGTACGCATCGCGATAGTGCTGATTGCAGGTCACCAGGCAATCGTTTTCATCCCACATGACGAAGCCGTCGGACATGGCTTCGATCGCGTTGTCCAGGACCGCCGCCGACCGCCTGCGTTCGGCGTCGACGCGTTCGCGTTGATGGATGACGAGAAAGACCGCACCGGAAAACGCCAGCAAGAGCAGGAGTGCGATCGTGGTCGCGAGTATTGTCCTGTACCGATCCACGCGCCAGTCCGCGAGAAAGTTCGCACTGCTCGCGGACAACGCGACCTGGATATTTCTGTAGAGCGAAGTCCGGACCACTTTCAGGGTG
>CALGFL010000077.1 GCA_937881145.1 uncultured Bordetella sp. | reverse complement strand
ACGGATTCGATGCCCGCGGGCGCGATGCTGCCCCACAAAACGGCATTGGCATAAAACCGGGTGCGAAAGACTGCGAGGTTGAGTATGGGGTGTGTCGTCTTGAGCAGATGGGCGATGGAGACGAGCCCGACGTCGATGCCCGCGACCAGCAGCCCCCCCGCGCTCGCCCAGCTCGCCTCTTGCTGGCTGGCCAGCTCCATGCCGTAACGCAGCGAGACCAGCGCCACGCCGCATAGCAGGAACCCCGGCGCGTCGAGCTTGCGGGCGCCCTGCCCTTGCTGGTCGGGCACGAAGGCCACGATCGCCGCGAGCGCCGCCAGTCCGAAGGGCAGATTCAGGAAGAACACCCAGTGCCACGACGCATAGGTCGTGATGAACCCGCCCACCGTCGGGCCGACGACAGGCGCGACGATGCCGGGCCAGGTGATGGTCGAGATGGCGCGCATCATATGGCCCGGATCCGTGTTGCGCACGACGATCATGCGCCCGACCGGCACCATCATCGCCCCGCCCATGCCCTGCAGCACGCGCGCCGCGGTAAAGGTCAGCACGCTGGTCGAAAACCCGCACAGAGCCGAGGCCAGCGTGAAGACCAGGACCGCGCTGGCGAACACCTTGCGCGCGCCGCAGCGGTCCGCGATCCAGCCGCTGATCGGTATGAAGACCGCCAGCGTGAGCATATAGGCGGTCATGCCCAGGCTGACTTCGTTCGGACCGACGCGAAAGGACCGCGCCATCTGCGGCAAAGCCGTCGCGATGATCGTCGTATCCAGATACTCCATGAAGAACGTCGCCGCCACGATGAAGGGCAAGACGATGCTGTTCCTCGCTGCGCCCGGGTCGCTCGGCGATACCTGCATGGGAGGCGCGCCTTTTTTGAAACTACGACCCGGCCTGCTCCATGCAATTGGCCTGCAGCACCGTCAAGGCCGCCATATTGACAATGCGGCGCACGGTGGAGCTGGAAGTCAGTATGGTGACCGGCGCATTCACGCCCAGCAGGAAGGGGCCGATGGCGATATTGCTGCCCGCCGTGGCCTTGAGCAGGTTGTAGGCGATGTTGCCCGAATCCACGTTGGGGCAGACCAGCAGATTGGCCGTGCCCTTGAGCGTGGTGGACGGAAGAATGCGCGAACGCAGCGCGTCGTCGACCGCGCAGTCGCCGTGCATTTCGCCGTCTACCTCGAGGTCGGGCGCCTGGGCGCGGATCAGTTCCAGGGCCTCGCGCATCTTCGTGCCCGAAGACCAGTTGCCCGAGCCGAAGTTCGAACGCGACAGCAGCGCGATCTTGGGCACCAGGTACAGATTGGCCATCTTGCGGGCCGCAGCGATGGTGAATTCGGCGATCTGCTCGGCGGTGGGGTTATCGTTGACGTGGGTGTCGACCAGCGCGAGCGTGCGCTCGTTCAGCAGGACGATGTTCATGGCCGCGTAGGTCTTGGCGCTCGGCTTCTTGCCGATCACCTCGTCGACGAAGCGCAGGTGGTCGTGGAAGGCGCCCACGGCGCCGCACACCAGGCCGTCGGCTTCGCCCAGCCGCACCATCACGGCGCCGATCAAGGTATTGCGGCGGCGCATTTCGACGCGCGCCATTTCCTTGGTGATGCCGCGGCGGCACATCAGTTCCCAATAGGTGGTCCAGTACTGATGGAAGCGCTCGTCGTATTCGGGATTGGTGACTTCGACGTCCTCGCCCAGCCTCAGACGCAGGCCATATTTCTCGATGCGCGACAGCAACACCTGCGGACGGCCCACCAGGATGGGGCGAGCCAGCTTTTCGTCCACGATCACCTGCACCGCGCGCAGCACGCGCTCGTCCTCGCCCTCGGTGAAGACGATGCGCGCCTTGCCGCCTTCGCTCGTGCAGCGCTTGGCCTCGCCGAACACCGGCTTCATGAAGGTGCCTGAGTGGTAGACGAACTGCTGCAACTGCTGCACGTAGGCGTCCAGATCGGCGATGGGCCGGGTGGCCACGCCATCATCCATGGCGGCCTTGGCCACGGCCGGCGCGATGCGCGTGATCAGGCGCGGGTCGAACGGCTTGGGAATGAAGTATTCGGAGCCGAAGGAAATGTCATAGGTACCGTAGGCCTCGGCCACGATTTCGTTCTGCTCTTCCTGGGCCAGGCCGGCGATGGCGTACACCGCCGCCTTTTCCATTTCGCGCGTGATGGTGGTGGCGCCCACGTCCAGCGCGCCGCGGAAGATGAACGGAAAGCACAGCACGTTGTTGA
>CALGFL010000076.1 GCA_937881145.1 uncultured Bordetella sp. | reverse complement strand
CTACCGCAACCTCGACGTGTCCACGCTCAAGGAGCTGGCGCGCCGCTGGGCGCCCAAGGTGTACAAGGGTTTCGAGAAGAAGAGCCGCCACGAGGCCCTGGCCGACATCTACGAGTCGATCGACGAGCTCAAATACTACCGCGAGCACCTCTTGAAGCTGTAAGGCGCCGGCCGCGCACCGCAGGTTTTTTCACTCGCTGCGCGCGGCCAGTTCCTTGGCCACGGCGTGAAAGTCTGGCCGCTCCAGCAGCCACGACACGGCGAAGCCCGCCACCAGGCCCCAGAAGGCTGCGCCGATATTGGCGATGCTCAGGTTGGCCACCGTCACCAGAAAGGCCACCATCGCGCCCAGCGTGAAGCGCGTGCGAAAGGCCGTGACAAAGGAAGCCTGAAGCACCCGCAGCATGGCCAGGCCGCCCAGCGCCATGATGAAGGCGCTCGGAGTGTGAAGCAGCAGCCGGGTGAAGAGCGGCGAGAAAAGGCCGAAGGCCACGGCCAGCAGCGCGCAGAAAATGGCGCCGGCGTAATGGCTTTCGCGCTTGCCCGACGACGTGACGATGGCGTTGGTCGGCCCGGTGAGGCAGGTACAGGCGCAGCCCACGGCGGCGGTGACGATGCTGCCGATGCCGCAGACCACGGCCACGGCATTGATGGGCGTATCGTGGCCGGCCGCTTTCAAGGCGGCGATCCCCTGGCCGTTTTGCACGACTAGCACGGCGATGGCCAGCGGAATCACCAGTTCGACCATGGCGGCCCAGGACCAGACGGGCGGCTCGAAGACGGGCCTGGCCAGCATCGCCGAGGTGCTTCCCAGGCTCATGCCGTGTCCCTGGCCCGACAGATAAATGGCCAGCACGCCGACGACGAGCGCGCCCAGGATGGGCGGCAGGCGCCTGCCCAGAGAAGGCACGGCGCCCAGCACCAGCCAGGTCACGACCATGGGGACGGCGATGACCACGTTGTTGTGCATGGCGCGCACCAGATCCAGCCCGAAGCTCAGGAACACGCCGGCGACCATGCCCATGACCACGGGCATGGGAATCGCGTCCATCACGCGCCGCACCCATCCGGACAAGCCCAGCAGCAACATGAACAGCCCCGTGGCGTAGCAGGCGCCCATGACCTGGGCAAAGCTCAGATGGTCCAGCGCGGGGCCGATCAGCACCGTGCCGGGTATGGTCCAGAAGCAGACCAGCGGCTTGCGGTAGAACCAGCACAGCAAAAGGCTGAGCAGTCCGTTGAGGGTGAAGGCGCCGAACAGCCAGGACGCCATCTGCGCCTCGCTCAGGCCGCCGTGGGTGCCGACCGCGAGCACGATGGCCACCGGCCCGGTGGCGCTGAAAATCATGCCTATCAAGCCGTTGGCGGCGGCGGTTGGAGTGAGATCGGCGAGGATCCGGCGCCAGCCGGGTGGGGCGGAATCGGGACGTTCTAGCGTGTTGCGGATCATGGGCATGGTCAGGCTTGCGCGTCGCGCCCGCCGAAGCGTTTGAGGGCGGCCTTGCCCAGCGGCTGGTAATGCGCGTTGTCCTGGCCGGCGATGCGGTCCAGGTAGGCTTCGGACGCGTCAAAGAGCCGCCAGTACAGCCGGGCGCAGAGCGCGCGCGCTTCGTGGCCGGGCCAGGAGGCGGGCAGCAAGGCGGCGGGCAGCCTGGGGTCGTGCAGCACGGCGCGCCGCCAATGGTGCAGCAGCAGCACGCGGGCGGCGAAGGCCTGCGCGGGCGTTGGGCGCTCGTCGCGCAGCAGGCGGGCCAGCGGTTCGAAGTGGCGCGCGTGCAACCGGTATTGGTCAGCCACTTCGTCCAGGTTCCAGCATTGCGCCGCGAGACTGGCGATGGGCAGGCCGCCCGCGTCGGCCAGGTCCCGCGCCGCCAGCACCAGCGCCTTGTCGGGAATGCCGAGCCTTTCGAGGATGTCGTGCGCCGTGCCCGATGCAATTTGCGGATGGGCGAACAGGCCCGGCGCCATCATGCCGAAGCCCTCCCACAGTAGTTCGCGGCGCAGTTCGGCGCGCTCGGCCATGGCGTTGTTGCCGATGCGCGGCAGGGCCACCAGCGTCCAGGTGCCGTCCCAGTCGGACTGGGCGCCTTCGTAGATGCGCGGCGAAGCGTGCGCCGTGTCGCGCCGGCCCTGCTCGCCCAGCAGATACAGGCTGCGCCGGCCATGGCGCTCGGCCCGCAGCCAGCCGCGGGCCACCAGGCGAAACACGCTGGTGCGCAGCTGCCTTTCGTTGATGCCCAGCGGCTCCAGCAGTTCGATCAGGCTGCCCAGCCAGATGGCGCCGCCGTGGGGCGCCAAGGCGTCGCCCAGCAGGCTGACACACAGCGATTGCGCGCGCGGCGGATCGTCCTTGAGCAGGCGTTGCACAAAGCGGTCCAGCGGGGAAGGGGCAGCGGCCATGGCGCCGGCTCCGGCAGGGGATCGGGGGACAGTTCCGACATGATACATAAACCCAAAGCGATACGGTTTTTTGATTGACAATGAAAAATGTGTATTGAATAATCCATCAGATCGACAGGCCGCGTCTGCGGGCGTAAGTTCAAGTTCGGCAGGGCAGACGAAGCGGTCTTCCCCACGGGTGTGCAAGGAGACAAATCATGTACGCGCAATTGGTCGAAACCGGTGTGGCCCGCGTGCGCGGCGTCGACGAACTCTCCGGCGATGAACAAACCTTTCAGCGGCGCCTGCAAGAGGGCGTGCGCATCGAGCCCAAAGACTGGATGCCCGAGGCCTACCGCAAGACGCTGGTGCGCCAGATCTCGCAGCACGCGCATTCCGAAATCGTTGGCATGCTGCCCGAAGGCAACTGGATCACCCGCGCGCCCAGTCTCAAGCGCAAGGCCATCCTCATGGCCAAGGTGCAGGACGAGGGCGGTCACGGCCTCTATCTCTACAGCGCCGCCGAAACGCTGGGCGTCTCGCGCGACGAGCTCGTCGCCGACCTGCACTCGGGCAAGGCCAAGTATTCGAGCATCTTCAATTACCCCACGCTCACCTGGGCCGATGTAGGCATGGTGGGCTGGCTGGTCGACGGCTCGGCCATCATCAACCAGATCCCGTTGTGCCGCTGTTCTTACGGCCCTTACGCGCGCGCCATGGTGCGCGTCTGCAAGGAAGAGTCGTTCCATCAGCGCCAGGGCTACGACCTGCTGGTGCAGATGTGCCGCAACGGCACGCCCGAGCAAAAGGCGATGTGCCAGGATGCGCTCGACCGCTGGTGGTGGCCGGCCTTGATGATGTTCGGCCCGCCCGATGCCGATTCGCCCAACAGCGCGCAGTCGATGCAATGGAAGATCAAGCTGTTCTCCAACGACGAGCTGCGCCAGAAGATGATCGACCAGACGGTGCCGCAAGCCGAATATCTGGGCCTGACTGTTCCCGATCCCGACCTGAAGTGGAACGCCGAGCGCGGCCACTACGATTTCGGCGAGATCGATTGGACCGAGTTCTATGCGGTGCTCAAAGGGCATGGCCCTTGCAATCGCGAACGCCTGGCCGAACGCGTCAAGGCGCATGAAGAGGGCGCCTGGGTGCGCGATGCGCTGGTGGCGCATGCCCAGAAGCGCGAGCGGCGCAAGGCGGCTTGAGATCATGGGCTATAGAGCCGTATTTCCGGTTCTTAACCCGTCCTGCGGTCGCCGGGTATGCCCTGTTCGCTTCGAAGCGACGGGTTTGGCCGCCGCCCACAGGACTACATAAGTGTGAGATGACGGTTTTAAGCCGTCGCATGAGGCAACGGCGAGTCGAGGACCCCGGAGCAATCCGAAGCGCGGGGCGGCCAACCGCAGCCCACCGGGTGAGCATCGGAATTGCGCAGGGCAGCCTCGGGTCTTGAGAACTCAGCAACCGACGGCTAG
>CALGFL010000075.1 GCA_937881145.1 uncultured Bordetella sp. | reverse complement strand
TAGGAGTCATCCGTGAAGCGACGCGTCGTCATCACCGGGTTGGGTATCGTGTCCCATGTGGGCAACGATATCTCCACCGCCTGGGACAATATCGTCAACGGACGTTCGGGCATCACCCGCATTACGCGCTTCGATCCTTCGGCGCTGACGGCTCACATCGCCGGCGAGGTTAAAGGCTTCGACGTTACCCACTACATGTCGGCCAAAGACGCCCGCCAGATGGATACTTTCATCCATTACGGCCTGGCCGCGGGCATGCAGGCCTGGCGCGACTGCGGCCTGGAAGTCACCGAAGCCAATGCCGAGCGCATCGGCGTGATCGTGGGCTCGGGCATCGGCGGCCTGCCGCGCATCGAGGAAACCAACGCCGAGATGCTGGCCAAGGGTCCGCGCCGCATTTCGCCCTTCTTCGTGCCGGGTTCGCTCATCAACCTGATCTCGGGCCATCTGTCCATCCAGTACGGCCTGAAGGGCCCGAGCTATGCCGTGGTGTCGGCCTGCACGACCGGTCTGCACAGCATCGGCGATGCCGCCCGCCTGATCGAGTACGGCGATGCCGACGTGATGATCGCCGGCGGCGCCGAGTCCACCGTGTCGCCTCTGGGCATCGGCGGCTTTGCCGCCATGCGTGCGCTGTCCACGCGCAACGACGATCCCGCCACGGCTTCGCGTCCCTGGGACCGTGATCGCGACGGTTTCGTGCTGGGCGAGGGCGCGGGCGTGCTGGTGCTGGAAGAATACGAACACGCCAAGAAGCGCGGCGCGCGCATCTACGGCGAGTTCGCCGGCTACGGCATGAGCTCCGACGCCCACCACATCACCGCGCCCGACCGCGATGGCCCGCGCCGCGGCGTCGTCAATGCGCTCAAGAACGGCGGCATCAACGCTGACGAGATCGACTACGTCAACGCTCACGGCACGTCCACGCCTCTGGGCGACAAGAACGAGACCGAGGCGCTCAAACTGGCTTTCGGCGATCATGCCAAAAAGCTGGTGATCAATTCGACCAAGTCCATGACCGGCCACCTGCTGGGCGCGGCTGGCGGCATCGAGGCGGTGTTCACGACCCTGGCCGTGTACAACCAGATCTCGCCGCCCACCATCAATATCTTCAATCAGGATCCGGAATGCGACCTGGACTACTGCGCCAATCAGGCGCGGCCCATGAAGATCGACGTGGCGCTGTCCAACTCTTTCGGTTTCGGCGGCACCAACGGCTCGATGGCCGTGCGTCGCATTTGAATTGATTGATTAAGCGGGCGCGTCCAGAGTGAGCGAGCGCGACGCCGACGCCGAGCTTGTCGCACGCGTGCAACGCGGCGACAAGCAGGCGTTCAATCTGCTGGTCATCAAGTACCAGCGCAAGATCCTGCGGCTGCTGTCCCGCATGATCCGCGACCCTGCCGATCTCGAGGACGTCGCCCAGGAGGCCTTCATCAAGGCCTACCGGGCGCTGCCGCAATTTCGCGGCGAAAGCGCCTTCTACACCTGGTTGTACCGCATTGCCATCAATACGGCCCGAAATTGGCTGTCGTCCGTGGGCAGGCGTCCCAGCGCGCCCAATGCAATTGAAAGCGAAGATGGTGAAACTTTTAACGAAACCGACAGCCTAAGTGATATTAGTACGCCGGAATCCATGGTCGCCAGCCGCGAGATCGCCGAAGCGGTGAACTCGGCTATCGAGGCGCTCCCCGAAGATCTGCGCACCGCCATCGTCCTGCGTGAAATCGAAGGTATGAGCTACGAAGACATCGCCCAGACCATGGGCTGCCCGATCGGTACGGTACGCTCCCGCATTTTTCGTGCGCGCGAAGCCATCGCCCAGCGGCTGCGCCCCATTCTGGACATCGATGCCGAACGTCGCTGGTAAGGAGTCGTCCATGCAATCCGCCGTTTCACCCTCCGTCTCGAAAGACGCCCGCGACGACGCCCTCTATATCCAGATCTCGGCCTGGGTCGACGGCGAAATCGAGGGCGATCTGCCCGGCATTCTGGCCACGCCGCATGGACGGCAGGCCTGGGATACCTATCACCTGATCGGCGATACGCTGCGCAGCAGCGACCTGGCCTTGCCCGCCCATGCCGGTTTCCAGGCCCGCCTGCTGCAAGCGCTGGAGGCCGAACCAGCCATCGTGGCCCCTTCGGCTCCCGTCAATACGCGCCGCCCGCTGCGCATGACCCTGTCCGGCCTGGCCGTGACGGCGGCCGTCGCCATGGTGGCCTGGATGATCCAGCCGTACCTGGGCAGCAACTCGGAGCGCAGCCCGGCCCTGGCCGACGCCGCGTCGGCCGGTCCGGGCAATACCGCCACCTTGGACGAGGCCAGCCTGCACGATTATCTCGAAGCGCACCGCCAGCTCGCCGGCCCCACCGCCGTGCGCCAGGTTTCCTTCGACGTCGGGACGAGCCGTTGAGAGCCCGCGGCCAACCCGGGCACGCCGTCCGCCCGCCGCGCACGGCCGTCCGCAGCGCCTTGGGCACGGGTCTGCTGGCTTGCGCCGTCCTGGCCTGCGGCTCCGTCCTGGCCAAACAGGCCGCTGCACCGCAACCGGCCGCCCCGGTCGCCCCGAGTTCCCCGCCCGATGACATCAGCCGCCTGGCCAGGACGCCTGCTCAGCTGCTGGCCTATATTCAGGCGGCGGCCGAAAAGCAGAACTACCAGGGTGTTTTCATGTATCAGCAGGGCGAGAACACCCAGTCGTCCCGCATGGTGCACGTGGTCGACGCCAGCGGCGAGCGCGAGCGCGTCGAAACGCTCGACGGCCAGCCGCGCATCTATCTGCGGCACAACGACCAAGTCCAGTACCTGCAGCCGGACCGCAAGACTGTACGCCGCGACAGCCGCCATACCGTGCGCTTTCCGGGTCTGCTGCAGAGCGATCCCGCCCAGGTGCTGAATTACTACAAGCTCAAAGTGCTCGACAAACTCAACCGCGAGGCGGGCCGCGGGTGCCGCACGGTGCTGCTGGAGCCGCGCGACGCGCTGCGCTACGGCCTGCGCCTGTGCGTCGACACGCAAACCGGCCTGCTGCTCAAGGAGCAGACGCTGGATTCCGCGCGCCGCATCGTCGAGCAGGTGAGCTTTTCTTCTGTGCACGTGGGCAGCGACGTCGACCCCGCGCGCGTCGATTCGTCCTGGGATACGCACGACTGGAAGGTGCTGCAGCCCTCCATGAAGCCGGTCGACATGACAGCCCAGGGCTGGCGCGTCGCCATGCCCGACGGTTTCAAGACCATCATGGAAGTGGCGCGGCAGATGGGCCCGGCCTCGGGTAGCGCCGCGCGCACCGTCAGCCAGATGATGCTGTCCGATGGCGTGGTCGCCATTTCGCTGTTCGTCGAACCCTACGATGCCGCCAAGCACCGCCACCCGCCGGCCGGTCCCATACACCACGGGGCCATCAACATCTACGGCAAGCGCGTGGCCGGCTATTGGCTGACCGCCCTGGGCGAGGTGCCCGTCGCTACGCTCGAGCGCGTGGCCAACGCCGTTCAGTACACCGCCTCCAGGCCCGCCAGGCCGGCGGCCGGCGCGGCGCACTGAGCCGGATCCGCGGCCCGCGCGAAGCGCGCGCCGCCCGCCTTGCGGACACCCGGCTCGAAACCCGTGTCAACCGATATCGCGGATTTTGTCCCCGCCGGTTTCTGCACTAGACTTTGCCGACTGATTTTGGCGGCTCGCTGCCGCGCGCTTTCGCGTGTCGCGGGCCATTTCGGAGCCGTTTTGATGCATTTCACTTTCGTGTCCATTTCACTGGCGCGCCGCGCCGCGGTGTTCGCCGCCGCAGCGGCCCTGTCGTTGGCGGGTACCGCCCCGGCGCGAGCCGCCGAGCAGCACGCCACCGGGTCTACGGCCTTCGCCGCGGCGTCGCCCGCGCCGCTGGTCAACCTGCCGGACTTCACCCCCATTGTCGAGAAAACCGACCCGGCGGTCGTCAATATCCGCACCACGGCCACCGTGCCGCTGCGCGCCGGCCCCGGCGGCCCCGGCGGCATGGATCCCTCCGATCTGTTCCGTTTCTTCTTCGGCCCCGACTTCCAGGGGCCGGGCGATCCGCAGCAACCCGGCCCGGGACGGCGCAAGATGCCCAAGAGCCAGCCGGCGCCCGAAGAGCGCACCGTGCCGCAAGGCGTGGGCTCGGGCTTTTTCATTTCCAGCGACGGCTACGTGCTGACCAACTATCACGTCGTCGATGATGCCACCGACATCTACGTCACCCTGACCGACGGCCGCGAGTTCAAGGCCAAGGTCGTCGGTTCGGACAAGCAGACCGACGTGGCGCTGCTCAAGATCGACGCCAAGGACATGGCGACGCTGCCCATCGGCGATTCCGACAAGATCAAGAAGGGACAGTGGGTGCTGGCCATCGGCTCGCCCTTCGGCCTGGATTCCACCGTGACGGCGGGCATCATCAGCGCCATCAACCGCGACACGGGCGACTACCTGCCGTTCATCCAGACCGACGTGGCGGTCAACCCCGGCAATTCGGGCGGACCGCTCATCAACCTGCAGGGCGAGGTCATCGGCATCAACTCGCAGATCATCTCGCGCAGCGGCGGCTTCATGGGCATTTCGCTGGCCATACCCATCGACGACGTCATGCGGGTGGTCGACCAGCTGCGCGCCTCGGGCAAGGTGACGCGCAGCCGCATCGGGGTGCAGATCAGCGAGGTGACCGACGACGTGGCCAAGGCCCTGGGCCTGCCCAAGGCCGAAGGCGCCATGGTCGGCAGCGTCCAGCCCAAGAGTCCCGCCGAGACCGCCGGCGTGCAGCCGGGCGACGTCATCACGGCTTTCGACGGCAAGCCGGTCAAGCGCTGGTCCGATCTGCCGCGCATGGTGGGCGATCTCAAGCCGGGTACGGCCACGTCGCTGCAGGTCTGGCGCAAGGGCAAGAGCGTCAAACTCGAGGTCAAGGTGATCGAGATCGAACCGGGCAAGCCGGCCGCGCCGGACGACAAGGACGGCCAGAGCAAGAAGGAGCCTTCGACCGACAACCTGCTGGGCCTGGGCGTGGTCGACGTGCCGGCCGACCAGCTGAGCAAGCTGCATATCAAAGGCGGCGCGCTGGTGCGCGCGGTCACCGGCCTGAGCGCCGACGCCGGCATCCAGGTGGGCGACATCATCCTGGCCATCAACAACAGCGATATCGCCAATGCCGAGGCTTACGCCAAGACGGTGGCAAAGCTCGACAAGCACAAGGTGGCGGGCGTTCTGGTGCGCCGCGGCGGGCAGGTGCAGTGGGTTGCGATCCAGCCCGAAAAGTAGGGCTGCAAAGGAAAAGGGCTGGCCCATGCGGTAAAATGTCGGGTTGACCCCAAAAAGGGACGGGTTGCTGGTTTTTTGAAAGGTTTTTGAAAAAACCGGCGGCAGCCCGTCCCGCCCATCCCGTACGCCTTCGTGCAGCACCGCATGCAACACATCCGCAATTTCTCCATCATCGCCCACATCGATCACGGCAAATCGACCCTGGCCGATCGCCTGATCCAACGCTGCGGCGGGCTGGCCGATCGCGAGATGTCCGCCCAGGTGCTCGACTCGATGGACATCGAGCGCGAACGGGGCATCACCATCAAGGCCCAGACGGTCGCCCTGCAGTACACGGCGCGGGACGGCAAGGTCTACAACCTCAATCTCATCGACACCCCGGGGCACGTGGACTTCTCGTACGAAGTCAGCCGCTCGCTCTCGGCCTGCGAAGGCGCGCTGCTGGTGGTGGACGCCTCGCAGGGCGTCGAGGCACAGACGGTGGCCAACTGCTACACCGCCATCGAGCTGGGCGTCGAAGTGCTGCCCGTGCTCAACAAGATGGACCTGCCGCAGGCCGACCCGGACGGCGCGCGCCAGGAGATCGAGGACGTCATCGGCATCGACGCCGAGCACGCCGTGCCCGCCAGCGCCAAGACGGGCATGGGTATCGACGATATTCTTGAAGCCATTGTGGCCAGGGTGCCCGCGCCCAAGGGCGATCCGGCCCAGCCACTGCAGGCCCTGATCATCGACTCGTGGTTCGACAACTACGTGGGCGTGGTCATGCTGGTGCGTATCGTCAACGGCGTACTCAAACCCAAGGACAAGCTCCTCTTCATGGCTTCGGGCGCCACGCACCTGTGCGAGCAAACCGGCGTTTTCACGCCCAAGTCGCAGCCGCGCGACTTGCTTTCCGCGGGCGAGGTGGGCTTCGTTATCGCCGGCATCAAGGAGCTGGCCGACGCCAAGGTGGGCGATACCATCACGCTGGCCGGCAAGCCTGCGTCCGCGCCGCTGCCCGGCTTCAAAGAAGTCAAGCCGCAGGTGTTCGCGGGCCTGTATCCGGTCGAAAGCTCCGAGTACGACCAACTGCGCGACTCGCTGGAAAAGCTCAAGCTCAACGACGCCGCGCTGCAGTTCGAGCCCGAGGTGTCGCAGGCGCTGGGCTTCGGCTTTCGCTGCGGCTTCCTGGGTCTTTTGCACATGGAGATCGTGCAGGAGCGCCTGGAGCGCGAATTCGACATGGACCTCATCACCACCGCGCCGTCGGTGGTATACGAGGTCGAGCAGCGCGACGGCGAGATCATCCTGGTCGACAGCCCTTCGCGCATGCCCGAAGTGGGTAAGATCAACGACATCCGCGAGCCCATCGTCAACGTTACCCTGTTCATGCCGCAGGAATACGTAGGTCCGGTGATGACGCTGTGCAACAACAAGCGCGGCGCGCAGATCGACATGAACTACTCGGGCCGGCAGGTGATCCTCAAGTACGAGATCCCGCTGGCCGAGATCGTGCTCGATTTTTTCGACAAGCTCAAATCGGTGTCGCGTGGCTATGCGTCCATGGATTACGAGTTCCTGGAATACCGCTCGGGCGACGTGGTGCGGGTCGACTTGCTCATCAACGGCGACAAGGTCGATGCCCTGGCCATGATCGTGCACCGCTCGAACGCGCGCTATCGCGCGCGCGAAGTGGTGTCCAAGATGCGCGAGCTGATTCCGCGCCAGATGTACGACGTGGCCATCCAGGCCGCCATCGGCGCCGAGGTGATCGCCCGCGAGAACGTCAAGGCCCTGCGCAAGAACGTGCTGGCCAAGTGCTACGGCGGCGACATCTCGCGCAAGAAGAAGCTGCTGGAAAAGCAGAAGGCCGGCAAGAAACGCATGAAGCAGGTGGGCAGTGTCGAAATCCCGCAGGAGGCCTTCCTGGCCATTCTGCAGGTTGAAGACAAATAAGAACCCGCGCATCAATCACGCTCGCTCATTTCCTTACAGGTTGACCTCATGAGTTGGAATTTCGCCCTGATCCTGTTCGTGCTGCTGGTGCTCACCGGCCTCGTCTGGGTCCTGGAATTGACCTGGCTGCGCAAGCGCCGCGCGGCGCGCGTGCAGGCCGCCGTGGCTGCGTACGATGCGGCCGCCGTCTACAACAAACAGCTGTCGGATGCCGACCGGGCGCGCGAGCGCCAGGAGACGATCGATAAAACCGGCAAGATGCCCTGGTGGGTCGAGTACTCGATCAGCTTTTTCCCGGTGATCCTGTTCGTGTTCGCGCTGCGCTCCTTTATCGTCGAACCCTTTCGCATTCCGTCGGGCTCGATGCTGCCCACCTTGCAGGATGGCGACCTGATCCTGGTCAGCAAGTTCAGCGACGGCATCCGCCTGCCCATCGTCGACCGCAAGATCGTCACCACGGGCGGCATCCAGCGCGGCGACGTCATCGTGTTCCGCTATCCGGCCGATCCGAGCCAGGACTACATCAAGCGCGTCGTCGGTCTGCCGGGCGACCAGATCGCCTACGTGGGCAAGAGCCTCTACGTCAACGGTAAATTAGTGACGCACTCGCGCGACGGCGACTACTTCGATCCCGATCAGGGCTACGTGTCCAGGTTTTCCGAGCAATTGGGCGATGTAAAGCACGATATTCTGCTAAATGACCAGCGTTCGGCGCAACTTGGTGCTATTTGGCGTTACCCGCACCTGAACGACTGCCAATATTCCGGTACCGACGTGCGCTGCACGGTACCCCCGGGCAACTACTTCGCCATGGGCGATAACCGTGACAACAGTGAGGACAGCCGCTACTGGGGCTTCGTTCCTGACGGTAATATCGTGGGCAAGGCCTTTTTTATCTGGATGAATTTCAGCCATCCCAGCCGCATCGGCCGCTTCCACTGAAGGCTTGCCGCCTACCGATCTCCGTCATGCTGCCCCTCGCCACCCTAGAAACCCGCCTGGATCACCGCTTCGGCGACCAGGCCCTGCTCGAGCAGGCGCTGACGCACCGCAGTCACGGCGCGCGCCACAACGAGCGGCTGGAATTCCTGGGCGATTCGGTGCTCAATTTCGTCATTGCCGCGATGCTGTTCGAGAAATACGGCAAGCTCGACGAAGGCGATCTGTCGCGTCTGCGCGCCAACCTGGTCAAGCAGGCCTCGCTGGTCGACGTGGCGCAGCGGTTGGATCTGTCGCAGCATCTGCGCCTGGGCGAGGGCGAGTTGAAAAGCGGCGGCTTTCGCCGTCCTTCCATCCTGGCCGACGCGGTCGAGGCCATTTTCGGCGCGGTGTTCCTGGACGCCGGGTTCGACGCGGCGCGCAAGGTCGTGCTCAAGCTCTATCAGCCGGTGATGGCCAACGTCGACCCCAAGACCCTGGGCAAGGACGCCAAGACGCTGCTGCAAGAATTTTTGCAGGGCCGCAAGTTGCCGCTGCCCCTATACACGGTGGTGGCCACGCACGGCGCCGCGCACAGCCAGCAGTTCGAGGTCGAGTGCGCCGTTCCGGCCTTCGACATCAAGGTGCTGGCGGCCGGTTCCAGCCGCCGCGCGGCCGAGCAGTCCGCCGCCACGCTGGCGCTGGCGGCCGCCCAGGCCGCCAGCCCGTCCGTGCGTGCACCGCGCAAGACCAGCAAAGCCCGCAAGACCACCCAGCTGTCGCTGCCCGTGGCGGTGGCGCAAGAGGTTAAATGAATCAAGCTTCCTCCGATACACCCGCCGGCCCGTTCCGTGCCGGTTTCGTTGCCGTGGTAGGGCGTCCCAACGTGGGCAAGTCCACGCTGATGAACGCACTCATCGGCAGCAAGATCTCCATCGTCTCGCGCAAGGCGCAGACCACGCGGCATCGCATCCATGGCGTGCTTACGCGCGAGCATGAGCAGTTCGTCTTCGTCGACACGCCGGGCTTCCAGAAGCGCCACGGCGGCGCCATGAACCGCATGATGAACCGCGTGGTCACCCAGGCCCTGGCCGACGTGGACGTGGTGGTGCACGTGGTCGAGGCCGGCAAGTGGACCGACGGCGATGCGCAATTGCTGCCCCTGTTGCCGGCGAACGAGCGCACCATTCTCGTGGTCAGCAAGATCGACGAGGTCAAGAACCGCGACGAACTCTTTCCCTTCGTCGGCAAGATCATGGCGCAGCACGCCTACGGCGCCGTCGTGCCCGTGAGCGCGGTGAAGTCGCAGCAGCTCGACCAGCTGCTGGCCGAGATCGCCACGCGCCTGCCCGAGGGCGAACCCATGTTCGAGGAAGACACGCTCACCGACCGGTCCATGCGCTTTATCGCCGCCGAACTGGTGCGCGAGAAAATCTTCCGCCTGGTGGGCGACGAGCTGCCTTACGGCTGTACCGTGGTCATCGAGCAGTGGGAAGAAACCGACGCCTCGGCCCGCATTTCCGCCTGCGTGGTGGTCGAGCGCGACAGCCACCGCCCCATCCTGCTGGGCGCGGGCGGGCAGCACATGAAGCGCATCGCCACCGAAGCGCGCCAGGACATCGCCAAGCTGCTGGACAAGAACGTGCACCTGGAGGTCTACATCAAGGTGCGCAAGGGCTGGTCTGACCGCGAAAGCGCGCTGCGCGATCTCGGGTATGAGTAAACGCGCCCAGCGCATCACAGATACGCCAGGCTACATGCTCCACGCCTCGGCCTGGCGCGAAACGTCGCTGGTCGTTCAAGCCTTCGCGCGCGAGCACGGCTGCCTGGCCCTGGTGGCCAAGGGCGCCAAGCGGCCGTATTCGGTCTTGCGGCCCGTGCTGTCGGCCTTTCAGCCGCTGTCCCTGTCGTGGACGGGCGGCGCAGAGGTCAAGACGCTGACCCGCGCCGAGCCCGCAGGCGTGCGGCCGTTGGGCGGCGGCGCGCTGATGTCGGCCTGGTATATGAACGAGCTGCTGCTGCGCCTCCTGCCGCGCGAGGACGCGCATCCCGTGCTGTTCGACGCCTACGACGCGGCCCTGGCCCAGTTGGCCGCAGGCAGCCGCGCGGCCGGCGCGCTGCGCCGCTTCGAATGGATACTGCTGCGCGAAACGGGCTACGGCGTGGACGAGGCCGAGCCGGATTTCGGCGACCCGCACATCGAGCCCGAGCTGCGCCGCCGCCTGCGCGACCGCCTGGAGACCAACCTGGCCGGCCGGCCGCTGTCCACGCGCAAGGTGCTGATGGCGCTGCAACGCTATTGAAGATTCCGCGCCCGAGGCTCGACGCTGTGCAGGTCCGGGTCAGCCTGCCCACCTGTAGGA
>CALGFL010000074.1 GCA_937881145.1 uncultured Bordetella sp. | reverse complement strand
TGAGATCGTCGAGCTTGCCGGCGACCATTTGCCGGGGAATCTGCGATACGTTGCCTTCCAGGGCGGGATCGATGCCCTGCACCTGCACGCCGCGCAGGGTCTGGCCGCGCACCACCATGGCCTGGGCCGAGACGAAGGGCGCCACGCCGCGCACTTCCGGATTTTTCTTGGCCATGTCGGCGTATTGCTGCCAATGCGGCAAGCTTTCTTCGGGCGAAGCCCCGGCAATGTAGAGCTGGATGTTGGGCAGGACCGACAACATGCGGTCGCGCACGTCTTTCTGAAAGCCGTTCATGACCGACAACACGATGATCAGCGCGGCCACCCCCAGGGCGATGCCCGTCATGCTCGTCGCGGCAATGAAGGAAACGAAACGATCGCGTCGCCCCTTGCCGACGCGACGCCGCCAGGGAAGGCAAACCCGGCCCATGCCCGCGTAGCGGGCGCCTATCCAGAATTCGTAAGGTATTTTCAGCACATGCGCATTATCCAGCAATTTTGCTTGCGCCCCCTGCGGGCAACCCGTGCGGCCGGCACGGGGCGACTACAATCCTTTTCATGCTTATCGTGCTCGCGGGCGCCCTGCCCGACGCTTCCATCGCCAGCGAACTGGCCCGCCACCTGCCCCAGCGGGCGCCGACTCTGCACGCCTGGCTGACGATGGGCCAGGCCGAATGGCGGGGCCACGATCCGCACGCCCAGGGCTGCACGCCCTTCGAGGCCTGGCAACTCGAATACGCCGGCTACACCGCCCAACCGGGGCTGCCTTGGGGCGCCGGATTGGGGCCGCTGCTGGCCGGCAAGGACGCCTGCCGCGACGGCCGGGCCGTATGGCTGGGCGAACTGGCCCATCTGGCTCTGGGCACCGACCGCGCCACGCTGCTGCCTGTCGGGCAAATGAACGTGCGCGCCGAAGAAAGCCAGGCCCTATTCGAGACCGCCCGGCCTCTCTTTGAAGGCACCGGCTTTGCCGCCGAGCCGCTCGATGCGCGGCGCTGGCGCCTGTTTCTGCCCGAAGGGCTGTGCCCCGAGTCCGCCAGCCCCGAGGCCGTCGCCGGCCAGCCCCTGGACGCCTGGTGGCAGCAGGACGCTGCTACGCGCCCCTGGCGCCGGCTGCTCAACGAAATCCAGATGGCGTGGTACGAGCACCCTGTCAACGAAGCCCGCGCCCTGCGCGGCGTGGCGCCCGTCAATGCGCTCTGGCTCTATGGCGGCGCCCGGCCTTGGTCCGCTCCCGGCCAGACTGAACAGGCCCAAGTCTTGGACAGCCTGCTCGCGCCGCAGCGCGCGGGCGACTGGGGCGTCTGGCTCGAAACGCTGGAAGATCTCGACCGCAATCACCTGGCGCCGCTGGCGCAAGGCAAATACCGCCTGCGCGCGCCCGATACCGAAATCCTGCTGCTGGGCGCCGACCGCCGGGCGCGCCTGCGCTTCAAACCGCGCGCCGGCCTGCTGCGCTGGCTGCCTCCCGCAAAAATCAACTGGAACACCTGGTGGTCTCGCCCCGTCTGACCGTACGCCCTCCCGACGCCAACGCGCGCCGCGCGCTCGAAGCGGCCGGCATCCATCCGCTGCTCTCGCGCCTGTGGGCCGCCCGCGGCATCACCCATCCCGACCAGACCCGCCTGGCCTGGCCCGCCATGCTGCCGCCGAGCCAGCTCACGCAGACCGGTCACGCCGCCACCGTATTGGCTGACGCCATCGAGCAGAACAAGCGCCTGCTCATCGTCGCCGACTACGACTGCGACGGCGCCACCGCCTGCGCCGTCGGCCTGCGCGCCCTGGCCGCCATGGGAGCCAACGTCGATTTCCTGGTGCCCAATCGGTTCGAGACCGGCTACGGCCTGTCACCCGCCGTGGTCGAACTGGCCTTGCAGCACGCCAATGGCAAGCCCGATCTCATCATCACGGTGGACAACGGCATCGCCAGCGTCGACGGGGTGGCTGCGGCCAATGCCGCGGGCATCGGCGTGGTGGTCACCGACCATCACTTGCCCGGGGACCAGTTGCCCGAGGCGCTGGCGATCGTCAATCCGAACCAATCGGGCTGCGGCTTTCCGTCCAAGAACCTCGCCGGCGTGGGCGTGATCTTCTACTTGATGCTGGCCCTGCGCGCCGAACTGCGCGCGCGCGGCGTCTACGCGCCTGACGGCGGCCCGCGCCTGGACGCGCTGGCCGACCTGGTCGCGCTGGGCACGGTGGCCGACGTGGTCAAGCTCGACGCCAACAACCGCCTGCTTGTCACCCAGGGCCTGGCGCGCATGCGCAGCGGCCGCCTGCAGCCCGGCCTGCGCGCGCTCTTCGCCGTCGCGGCGCGCGAGCCGCGCGAAGCCAACAGCTTCGACCTGGGCTTCGCCCTGGGCCCGCGCATCAATGCCGCCGGCCGCCTGGCCGACATGAGCCTGGGCATCGCCTGCCTGACCACCGACGATGAGGCCCAGGCCCTGGACATGGCCCGTCAGCTCGACCAGATCAACCGCGAACGCCGCGGCATCGAG
>CALGFL010000073.1 GCA_937881145.1 uncultured Bordetella sp. | reverse complement strand
TGACGATGCGACGCTCGACGCCGAAATCGCGAATGAGGCCGGCCGCGCGCTGCGAACCCTCGAACTCTTGCGGATCGCCGTAGAAATTGAGGATGCCGCGCTCGAGATGGTTGTCTTCGATGCCCCGCTCGCGCCGCCTGCCTTGCCGCGTGGAGCGGCTGTATTCGGCCAGCCGCACCATGGCGCGAATGTTGGGCGCCAGGCGCGAAGGCAGGCATTCGCGCAGAAAGGCCAGGCCCCAGGCCCATTGACGCCAATCGAGCTGCGGGCGGAACAGCAGCGGCGCATCGTCGCGGAACATCCACTTGAGCAGCTTGAGCGGCGCCTGGGGGTTGGCCCAGGGTTCGGCGTAGGACACCGAAATCTGCGCGCCGTTGGCCAGGCTGGTTTCGCGTGCCGGACCGCTGCAGCGATCCACCACCACCACGTCGTGCCCTGCCTGCTTGAGCCACCAGGCGCTTGCCACGCCGATGATGCCACTACCGAAAATTGCGACTTTCATAGCTGTCTCGTCTCTTTGCTCTTATGAATTCGGTTGGGCCGGCGCTCGCTCGGGTTCAGGCTCCTGCGCCTTGGGCACCGGCCATTCTGGCCAAGTCCGCCTGCGAAGTGAAGGAGTCGGCATGGAACGCGTCGGCCGGCAGCCCGCATATCGCCGAGAAATCGCGGCGGGCCGAGTCGACCACGATGGGCGCGCCGCAGGCATAGACCTGGTGGCCCGACAGATCGGGGAAATCCTGCATGACGGCCTGATGCACGAAGCCCGTGCGGCCCTGCCAGTTGTCTTCGGGTAGCGCATCGGACGCCACGGGCACATAGCGCAAACCGGGCAGCGCCGCCTCCCAGGACCTGGCCAGTTCGTCCATGTAGAAATCCTGCGGGCGGCGTCCGCCCCAGTAAAGCACGGTCGGGCGCTGGATGTTCTTGAAGATCATGTGCTCGACGATGGCCTTGATGGGCGCGAAGCCCGTGCCGCTGGCCAGCAGCACGATGGGCTTGTCGCTGTCCTCGCGCAGGAAGAACGAGCCGAAAGGACCTTCCAGGCGCAGGATCTCGCGCTCTTTCATCTGTGTCTGGCCGGCGCCGAACACGTGGTCGGTGAATTTGCCGCCGGGCGTATGCCGGATGTGCAGTTCGATCTGCGCGGCCGAGTGCGGTGCATTGGCCATGGAGTAGCTGCGCCGGTCGCCGTTCTTCATGATGACTTCGACGTACTGGCCGGCGTAATAGCGGAACTGCTCGGAGGCCGGCAGCTGCAGCTTGAGCAGCATCACGTCGGGCGTGGCGCGCTCCATCGCCATGACGCGCACGGGCAGCTTGCGGATCTGGATGTCGGAAGCCATGCGCACTTCGGTCGCGGCGATCACCAGATCGGACTTGGCATGGGCCTGGCAGAACAGCGTATAGCCTTCGGCCAGCTCTTCGGGCGAAAGGATCTGCGCCGGGTATTGGCCCGCGTCGATCTCGCCGGACACGACCTTGCCCTTGCAGGTGGAACAGGCGCCGGTGCGGCAGCTGTAAGGCAGTACCAATCCGGCTGCGAGCGCCGCGTCGAGCACCGATTGATCGGCCTCGGCGGGGAATTGATGTTGGGTGGACTGGATGGTGACCTGAAAACTCATGTGCGCTTTGACGGAAAAGACCTGTGCCCACCGGGCAAAACCGGGATTTTACCTTCCCCGGCTGGGGCCGTCCTGCGGGATCTGCCCCAGCCGTCAGGTCCGACAAGGCCCCGCAGTCGGAACGAGCGGCACGGTTTTTTTCAGAAATCGAGCGAAATCTCGACGGGATCGCCGATTTTGAGCGTAAGCGGCCGGGTCTGCGCCACGATGGCGTTCATGCCGAAAATCACGCCCGTCGGTTTCGTATGCAGGGCGGCCAGGGTCGCGCCGGGCTCGTCGCCGGTCTCGGCCGTGTCCGGATTCACATTGGGTATGGGGCAGCGCGCGCACGGCTTGACCAGTGCAAGGCCCGCGGCGCCGGCCCGCAGGAACGGGGTGTGGTCTTCGTCCCAGGCCGCCCAATCGTCGCCCTGCACCACGATATTGGGGCGAAAGCGGTTCATCGACGCCGGCTGCCTGCCCTGCGCGGCCAGCCTGGCATTGAGTTCATCGAGCGAAGCCTGGTTGGCCACCAGTAGCGGATAACCGTCGGCAAAGCCGAACACATGATCGCCCGAGAACTCCGCCGCCAGATCGGCATGCGCCGCGTACCAGCGCTGCACCCATCCGGGGTCGGGCATGCGATGCGCTTGGAGATCGACCTTGAACAAGCGGCACCCACGGCCTAGAAAACGGCTGAACCAATCGTTGACGCGATCGCTCTCGGCCCGCGCCGGCACCGTGGCGCTCCAGACCACCACGTTTTCGACCATGCCGGACAGCTCCGAGCCGTCCAGCGGCACGCGCAGCGGATCCATGTCCGGCGCGGTCAGAAGCAGCGACTGCGCCTGGAGCGCGGTATGGATCAAGGCCATGCGCGGCAACTGCCGCTGGGTCATGAACTGTCCGGCATCGTCGACCAGCATCCAGCGCCGGTCGTGCGCCAGGCCGGCGCGCGTCAGTTCGGCCGATCGAAGGTCGATACCCGCGCAGGATTTGATGGGATAGACATGCAGACTGGAGATATAGGCAGCCATGGACTCATGAATTTACTGGGATCCGCCGTGCCAGCCCCGATTCGCGCACTTGCCCCAGCTTTGCTTGCATAAAGACTGGTCATAGCCCGGGGACAGGGAGGGAGACTGGCTGCCGGCCTCGGGGGGCGCGTCGATGCTCGGATCGGTAGGTATGGTGGGCAAACCGAAAAACGA
>CALGFL010000072.1 GCA_937881145.1 uncultured Bordetella sp. | reverse complement strand
ATCTGCTCGCGCAGCGCCTTGATCACGGCCCGGTAATCGGGTTTGCCGAAGATCGCCGAGCCGGCCACGAAAGTGTCGGCGCCCGCTGCGCGGATCTCGGCGATGTTGTCCACTTTCACGCCGCCGTCGACTTCCAGCGCAATGGGCTGGCCGCCGTCTTGCGTCCAGCGGTCGATGCGCGCGCGCGCCTGGCGCAGCTTGTCGAGCGTGGTCGGGATGAACGATTGTCCGCCGAATCCCGGGTTGACCGACATCAGCAGCACCACATCGAGCTTGTCCATCACGTAGTCCATGTAGGACAGCGGCGTGGCCGGATTGAACACCAGCCCGGCCTTGCAGCCGTTGTCGCGGATGAGCGCAAGCGTGCGGTCCACGTGGCGCGAGGCCTCGGGGTGAAAGGTGATGATGTCCGCGCCGGCCTTGGCGAATTGCGGCACGAGGGCATCGACCGGCTCGACCATCAGGTGCACGTCGATGGGCGCCTGCACGTACGGGCGTATGGCCGAGCACACCATGGGGCCGATGGTGAGGTTGGGCACATAATGGTTGTCCATCACGTCGAAGTGGATCCAGTCGGCGCCGGCGTCGATGACGCTGCGCACTTCCTCGCCCAGGCGGGCGAAATCGGCGGACAGGATGCTGGGGGCGATGCGGGCCGTGGAGGCCGAGGACGTGGACATGGTGTTCGGGGTTTCCGAGGGCATAATGTGCAGTATTGTATTTTCCCCGAAAGCCTTGCGGGACTGCCTCTTGAAACCTTACAACCTGACCGTCTCCGTTACGCCGCGATTCGTCCCGGAAGAGTCCAAGCCCGGCGAGCAGCTGTACTTGTTCGCCTATACGGTGCGCATCACCAATTCCGGCGAATTTCCTGCGCAGATCATCAGCCGGCACTGGGTCATCACCGACGACAACCAGAAGGTGCGGGAAGTAAGCGGCCTGGGGGTGGTGGGCCAGCAGCCCCTGCTCGCACCCGGAGAAACGTTCGAATACACCAGCGGCTGCCCCTTGCCCACGCCCATGGGTACCATGAAGGGCACTTATCACTGCGTGGGCGAGAACGGGATTCCGTTCGACGTGCCCATCGCGGAATTCCTGCTTTCCATGCCGCGGACTCTGCATTGATTCCAGGGCTCACAACAGTTTTCATGAAGCGCCTTACACGTAGTCTCTGCCTCATCCTGGTTTCGGCCGCCCTGGCAGCTTGCACCACCGCTCCCCCAACGCCTGCCCCCCCGCCATCCGGCGCCATCCCCGCGCCGCAGGAAGGCCCGCTGGTCGTGCCGCCCCTGTCGGCCTTGCCCGAGACGGCGCCGCGACCCTTGTCCGGCAAGTTCGCGCGCGCTGCCTGGACGGACGTGCCGGGCTGGAGCGACGACGATCTGTCCGGTTTCTGGCCTGTCTTCCTGCGCGATTGCCGCGGCCTGATGCGGCCGGTGAGCGGCAGCCTGGCTATGCCCGCGCGCGCCGCGCCGCGGGCCTGGCAGCCGGTTTGCGCGGCGGCGGCAGCGCAAGGCTCGAGCGATCCGGCGACAGTGCGTCAATTTCTGCAGACATGGCTCCAGCCCTGGCGCCTGAACGGACCCGACAACCGGCCGGCCAGCAATTTGGTCACCGGCTATTACGAACCGGTGGTCAGCGGCTCGCTGCAGCGCGGCGGCGCCTATCAGTGGCCCTTGTACGCGGTGCCCGGCGATCTGCTCACCATCGACCTGGGGGCCGTCTATCCCGATCTGGCGGGCAAGCGGGTGCGCGGCAAGCTGGTAGGTCGCCGCGTCGTACCCTACGACTCGCGCGCGCAAATCGAAGCCTCGGATCACAAGCCGCCCGTGCTGGTCTGGATCGACGATCCCATCGACAATTTCTTTCTGCAGGTTCAGGGCTCGGGCCTGGTGCGCCTGACGTCCGGTCCCGATTCCGGGCAGGTTCTGCGCCTGGCCTATGCCGATCACAACGGCCGGCCCTATGTGTCCATCGGCCGCTGGCTGGCCGACCATGGGCAGATGCCGCTGGCGCAGGCGTCCATGCAGAACATCCGCGCGTGGGCCAAGCGCAATCCCGCGCGCGTGCAGGAAATGCTCGATGCCAATCCGGCCGTGGTGTTTTTCCGCGCGGACAAGCTGAGCGACTCCGCGCTGGGGCCGAACGGCGCCTATGGCTTGCCGCTTACGCCGCGGCGTTCGATCGCGGTGGATGCGCACTTCGTGCCGCTGGGCACGCCGGTGTTCCTGGCCACCACCGAGCCGGGGTCGAACCTGCCCATGTTCCGCCTGGTGCTGGCGCAGGACACCGGCACGGCGATCCAGGGCGCGGCGCGGGCCGACTTCTATTGGGGCACGGGCGACGAAGCCGGGCAGCAGGCCGGCCGCATGAAGCAGCGCGGCCAGATGTGGCTGCTGTGGCCCAGGCAGGCCGGGGAGCCGTCGGCGCGATGAAACCTCAAATACTTGTCTGCGGCGCGGGCATCGTAGGCCTGTCTTGCGCATTGGCCCTGGCCCGCAAGGGGCAGCGCGTGGCGGTGCTGGCCCCGCGCAACGAGGTGCCGGCGGCGCAGGCCGATGTCTATCATCCGCGCGTCTATGCCATTTCCCCGGCCAGCCAGCGCCTGCTCGACGAACTGGGCGTGTGGCAGATGCTGCCGTCCGTGCGCGTGGCGCCTGTGCAGGCCATGGAAATCCACGGCGACGGCGATGGCCGCGTCGATCTGCATGCCTGGCAGGCCGCGCAGGAGAATCTGGCGTGGATCGTCGAATCGGGCGAGATCGAGCGGGTGCTGATTCAGGCCGTGCGCATGTTCGGCATCGAATGGCTGGACGACCGCTGCGAGAGTTGGCGCCAAGAGGGCGTCGTGCTGACTGCTGCGGGCCGCCGGATGCAGGCCGAGCTTTTCGTCGGCGCCGACGGCGCCGCGTCCCGGCTGCGCGAGTCTGCCGGCATCCAGTACGAATCCCGGTCCTATCACGACATCGGCCTGGTGGCGCACCTGGACGCCGAACGGCCGCATCAGGGCACGGCCCTGCAGTGGTTCCGCGACGACGGCGTGCTGGCGCTTTTGCCGCTGCCCGACACCGCCACGGGCCCGCAAGTGTCCATGGTCTGGTCCATGCGCGAGGCACAGGCCAAGGCCTTGCTCGGACTGCCTCGCCCTGAGCAGGCCGCCGAGCTGGAAAAACGGCTGGCGCATGCCGCGCAGGGGCGCCTGGGCGCGCTGCGCATGCGCAGCGCCTTGCATGGCTTCCCGCTCTCGGTGGATCAGGCACAGATGATCGGCCCGGGCATCGCCCTGGTGGGCGATGCCGCGCACCGCGTGCACCCGCTGGCGGGGCAGGGATTGAACCTGGGCCTGGGCGATGTGCGGGCCTTGTCCGACGCGATATCCCAGCGCGAAAATTTCCGTACGGCGGGCGATGCCCGCGTGCTGCGCCGCTACCAGCGCGCGCGCGCCGAGCCGGTGCTGGCGATGCGCCTGGCCACCGACGGCCTGCATCGCCTGTTCGGCGTTCAAGCCGCGCCGCTGGCCTGGCTGCGCAACGCCGGCATGCGCTGGGTCGACGCGCTGCCCTTCGTAAAGCGACAATTGATCGAAAGCGCCTCGCGCAACTGAGCGCAGCGCCGAACCGGAGCCCCTCGATGATCCCCGCTTTTCTACGCAAATTCGCCGCGGCCTTGTGCGCCGTGGCGTCTCTTGCCGTCTTTGCCGCGAGCGCCCGCGCCGCCGATCCAGTGGCTGCCAGCTCCGCCGATCCGGCCGTCGCGGCCGTGAAGGAACGCTTCCATCAGCGCTTCCCCGACCTGGACGTAGGCCGCGTAAGCGCCACGCCTTACGGCCTCTACGAAGTGCAGGTCGGCATGAACATGGTCTACACCGACGCGAAAGTCGGCTGGGTCCTGGAAGGCCATCTGATCGACGCCATGACGCGGCGCGATCTCACCAAGGCCAGCATCCAATCGCTATCCAACATCGCGTTCGACCAACTGCCTCTGAACCTGGCGATCAAGAAAGTCCAGGGCAACGGCAAGCGCCGCGTCGCCATCTTCGAAGACCCCAACTGCGGTTACTGCAAGCAGCTGCGCCACACGCTGCAGAAGGTCGACAACATCACCATCTACACCTTTCTCTATCCCATCCTGGCGCCCGATTCGGCCGACAAGTCGACCGCCATCTGGTGCGCGAAAGACCCGGCCAACGCCTGGGACGACTGGATGCTCAGGGGCAAAATGCCGGCGGCCAACGCGCCGTGCAAGGCTCCGCTCGACAAGCTGCTGGCCCTGGGCCGGAAACTGATGGTGACCGGCACCCCTACGCTGTATTTCGCCGACGGCACGCACATCAGCGGCGCGCTGCCGCTGGACATGCTGCAGGCCAGACTCGACGGGCAGGGCGAGCAGGACTAGCGGGCAAAACCGGCAAGGAGCAGACCATGCGTATTGCGATACTGGACGACTACCACGGCGTGGCCGAAAGCTATGCCGATTGGACAACCCTGGGGCCTCACGCGAACGTCCAGGTGTTTCACGAATACCTGTCCGCAGGTCCTGGCCGCGTAGAGACGCTGGCGCCTTTCGATGTAATCGTGGCCATGCGCGAGCGCACGCCGTTCCCGGCCGCCCTGATCGAGGCCTTGCCCAATCTCAAACTGCTGGTCACCACCGGCATGCGCAACAACGCCATCGACATGGCGGCCTGCAAGGCACGCGGCGTGCTGGTGTGCGGCGCGCCGGGCAGCAATCAGGCCGTCAATGCCACGTCCGAATTGGCCTGGGCGATGATCCTGGCCTTGTTCAAGCGCATTGCCCAAGAGCAAACGGCTATGCGGGCCGGCCTTTGGCAAACCGGCATGCCGCAGATACTGGCCGGCAAACGCCTGGGTGTTGTGGGCCTGGGCAAGCTGGGCGTCGCTACCGGTACGGTCGGCAAGGCTTTCGGCATGGACGTGGTGGCCTGGAGCCCCAATCTGACCGACGAGCGCGCGCAGCAGGCGGGGTTCAAGCGCGTTGAAAAAGAGGCGCTGTTCGCCACGTCCGACGTGGTCAGTCTGCATCTGGTGCTGAGCCAGCGCACGCAGCATGTGGTGGACGCCGCAGCCCTGGCTGCCATGAAGCCCTCGGCGTTCCTGGTCAACACGTCGCGTGCCGGCCTGGTCGATCAGAAAGCTTTGTTCGCCGCCTTGCGCGAAGATCGTCTGGCCGGGGCAGGCCTGGATGTGTACGAGGTCGAGCCTTTACCGGCGGACGATCCGATACGCTCGATGGATAACGTCGTTCTCACGCCGCATCTGGGCTATGTGAGCGAGCCAAACTTCCGCGATTTCTACAGCAATGCGGTCCAGACGGTGAAGGCTTGGGCGGACGGCGCGCCGATTCGCGTGCTGTCTTAAAAACGCAGTCCGCTGAACCGGATCGTCTTCTCGATCATGTCATCGCCGCCGCAATCTTGCGCGGCGCCTTCTTGCGGGTCTTCGTGATCGAAGGCGATGTCGCCGTCGGCATCCGGCAGGCCCGTGGGTTTGAGGCCCGCGAAGTCGAACAGCTCGCGATCCATCAGGTGCGAAGGCACCACGCGGGACAGCGAATTGAAGATGTTCCAGGCACGCCCCGGGTGCTTGCGGTCCCATTCCTGCAGCATGCGCGAGACTTCCTTGCGCTTGAGGTTCTCCTGCGAACCGCAGAGATTGCAGGGGATGATGGGAAACCGCTTGAGCTGGGCGTAGGCGATGAGGTCGCTCTCGGGCACATAGGCCAGCGGGCGTATCACGGTGTGCCGGCCGTCGTCCGAGACCAGCTTGGGCGGCATGCCCTTCATCTTGCCGCCGTAGAACAGGTTGAGAAAGAACGTGCCCAGGATGTCGTCGCGATGATGGCCCAGCGCGATCTTGGTCGCGCCCAGTTCGCCCGCTACGCGATACAGGATGCCGCGGCGCAGCCGCGAGCACAGCGAGCACATGGTCTTGCCTTCGGGGATGAGGCGCGTGACGATGGAATACGTATCCTGCGTCTCGATATGAAAAGGCACGCCCAGCGCGGCCAAATACGCGGGCAGCACGTCGTCCGGAAAACCCGGTGGCTTCTGGTCGAGATTGACGGCGATGAGCTCTAACGGAAACGGCGCCCGCTTTTGCAGCGCCATCAGCACGTCCAGCATCCCGTACGAATCCTTGCCGCCCGACAGGCACACCATCACGCGGTCGCCCGCCTCGATCATGTTGTAGTCGGAGATCGCGCGCGTCACCTCGCGCGCCAGCCGCTTGGAAAGCTTGTCGCCCTCGCGCTTGACCTTCAACTCGGCAGGATTAAGAAAAACGGTGGTTTCCATAGCATTGCACGACCTTAGGACTCACGGCGCGTCTGTATCTCCACCCCCACCGCAGCACACCCCGAAAACGCCATGGGCTTGCTGATGCGCAGCTTGACCGCATTGATGTCCGGAAACTCGGCCAGCAGCCGCTGCGCAATCTGCTCGGTCAAGGTTTCCAGCAGATTCACATGCGCGCGCGTGCACTGATCGATAATGGTTTCACGCAGGCTCCGGTAATCGAGCACGCTATGGATGTCGTGATCGTCGGTCTTGTGCATGATGTCCACGTCGAACTCGGCGTCGATATGCAGGGGCTGTGTGGCGCGGCGTTCGTGCTCGAGTATGCCGACGCGGGCGTCCAGAGCCAGGCCGGAAAGAATGATGCGGCGGGTCAGCATGATCTCGAAGAAGGCGAAATGGGAGGGTTTCATTGTAAGGCGTGACTACAATCAACCCATCATGGATGGCTCGAGAACATGCAACAGGTATACGACGCGGTGATCGTTGGGGGCGGGCCGGCCGGCGTTTCGTGCGCCGTCTGGCTGGCGCGCCTGGGTCTGTCGCCCTTGCTGGTCGAGGCGGCCGCGCGCCTGGGCGGACTGACGGCCACCCATCCTTTCGCGGACGACTGGCTCGCGGCGCTACCGGGGGCGACCGGGCAGCAGATCGCCGCCAACCTGACGCAAAGCGCGCAGGCGGCGGGCGTGCCCGTCTCGCTGCGTTCGCCGGTCGCGCAGGCCCGCGTCGAAGAA
>CALGFL010000071.1 GCA_937881145.1 uncultured Bordetella sp. | reverse complement strand
AGCAGCACCTCGGAGATGCCGCTCATGCCCGAGCCGCCTACGCCGACGAAATGGATGTGCTGGATACTATTTTTTATTTCTTTTTCGCCACCTGTTCACATACATTGGCGATATCGACGGCCGCCTGCGGCCGCGCTCGTGCGCGGGCTCGTTCGGCGACGATTTGGAGTTCGCCGCGCGAGCGCTGGCCCAGCCAATCGGCCAGCCACTCGGGCGTCAGGCAAGCCTGCGACTGCAGCCAGGCGGCCTGCGCATCGCTCAAATACCTTGCGTTGGCGGTCTGGTGATCGTCGATAGCATGCGGGAAAGGCACGAACAGCGCCGCCGCGCCCACCGCCGCCACCTCGGCCACGGTCATGGCGCCGGAACGGCAGACCAGCAGATCGGCCCGGCTCATGACGCCGGCCATGTCGTCGATGAAAGCGCGGCAGTCGGCCTGCACGCCCGCATCGGCATAAGCCTGTTGCAGCGCCTGGATATGCTGTTCGCCCGCCTGATGCGTCACGACCGGGCGCGATTGCATCGGCAGTTGCGCCAGGGCCTTGGGCAGCACTTCGTTGAGCGCCTGCGCGCCCAGGCTGCCGCCTACCACCAGCAGATGCAAAGGACCGGTGCGGCCGGCATAGCGCTGCGCCGGCGCAGGCTGCGCGCACAGGTCGGCGCGCACCGGATTGCCCAGCGCCTCGCCGCGCGGCAACACATCGGGGAAGCCGCTCAGCACGCGGTGCGCCATGCGCGCCAGCCAGCGATTGGCTGTGCCGGCCACCGCATTCTGTTCGTGCACCACCAGCGGCATGCCGCGCAGCGCCGCGGCCACGCCACCCGGAAAAGCCACATAGCCGCCCATGCCCAGCACCACGTCGGGACGAACTTGCGACAGACGCGACCAAGCTTGGCCCAAGGCGCGGCCCAAGGTCAGCGGCAGGCGCAGCAGCACGCCCAGGCCCCGGCCGCGCACGCCGGCAAAGCGCAGTGGCACGAGGTCGAATCCGCGCGCCGGCACCAGCTTGCCTTCCATCTTGTCGGGATTGCCCAGCCACAGCACGCGCCAGCCGCGCGAACGCAGCACATCGGCCACCGCCAGGCCGGGCATGATGTGCCCGCCCGTGCCGCCGGCCATGATCAGAATGGTGCGTTGGTTCGGCGTGTTCATACCCTCCCTCCACGCATCAGAATCCGATTCTCGATATCGACGCGCAGCAGCAGCGCCAGCGCGCACAGATTCATCACAATGCCCGAACCGCCGTAGCTCATCAGCGGCAAGGTCAGGCCCTTGGTCGGCAAGAGGCCCAGGCACACGCCCATGTTGATGAAGGCCTGCACCCCGAACCAAAGAGCCACGCCATGCGCGGCCAGTCCGGCAAAGGTGCGTTCCATGGCGATGGCCTGCCGGCCGATGTCGAAGCCGCGCTGCACCACGATGCCGAACAGCACGAGCACGGCCATCACGCCGACGAACCCCAGCTCTTCCCCGACCACGGCCATCAGAAAGTCTGTGTGCGCTTCCGGCAAATAGTGCAGTTTCTCGACGCTGTCGCCCAAACCCACGCCGAACCAGGCGCCACGTCCGAAAGCGATCAGCGAGTGCGACAGCTGATAAGCGCTGCCATAGGCATTGGCCTGGTTCCAGGGGTCCAAATACGCGAACAAGCGCGCCCGGCGCCACGGCGACGCCCAGATCAGCAGCAGGAACAGGCTCAACAGCACGGCCAGCAGGCTGCTGAAATACTTGCCGTTGATGCCACCCATGAACAGCACGCCGATGGAAATGGCCACGATCACCATGAAGGCGCCCAGGTCCGGCTCCAGCAGCGACAGCAGCCCCACTGCCCCCAGCGCGCAGGCCATGGGCATGAGACCGCGCAGGAAGACCTGCATATGTTCCTGCTTGCGCACCGTGTAGTTGGCGGCGTAGACCACGGCGGCGAGCTTCATCAGCTCGGAAGGCTGGAAGTTGATCGGGCCCAGGGCGATCCAGCGGCGCGAGCCGTTGACCTCGCGGCCGATGCCGGGGATCAGGACGATCACCATCAACACCAGCGCCGCGACAAAAAGCGGCACGGCCAGTTTTTCCCAGGTCTTGACCGGAATCGTCAACGCCACGAGCGCAGCCATGAGGCCGATGACCAGAAAGATGGCATGCCGCGTGATGAAGTAATAGTGGCCGTAGACTGAATAGCGCGGCCCATCGCCCAGCGCGATCGACGCCGAATACACCATCAGCAGACCCAGCATAAGCAAGGCCATCGCCGCCAGCACCAGCGGCAGGTCGAAATTGCGCATATGCGTGCGCCCGGGGCGCACGGCGTTCACGCTGGCGGTGGGTCCGGTATATGGCGTGGTGCTCATCGCTATACCTCCCCCCGATCCAGCGCCAGTTCCTCGACCTCGGCCGCGAAGACCTGGCCGCGATGGGGATAGCCACGGAACATGTCGAAGCTGGCGCAGGCCGGCGACAGCAGCACGGCATCGCCGGACTGCGCCAGCTCCGCGGCGCGGCGCACGGCGTCGTGCATGGAATCCGCCGGCACGCAGGGCACGCCGCTCGCGACCAGCGCCTGGCCGATCACCGGGCCGTCTTCGCCGATCAACACCACGGCGCGCGCATGGCGCGACACCGGCGCCAGCAGCGGCGAAAAATCCTGCCCCTTGCCCAATCCGCCCGCGATCAGCACCACCGGCTGGCCCAGGCCTTCCAGCGCGGCCACCGTGGCACCCACGTTGGTGCCCTTGCTGTCGTTGATGTAGTCCACCCCGCCCACATTACGCACGAAGGCGGCGCGATGCGGTTCTCCGGCGTAGTCGCGCAAGGCGCGCAGCATGGGGCCCCAGCCCAAACCCAACACGCGCGCCAATTGCAGCGCGGCCAGGGCGTTCAGCGCGTTGTGCAGGCCGCGGATGCGCAGCGCATCCATCGGCATCAGGCGGTTCAGGCGCCCCGCGGCGCGCACCGGCTCGGGCGCATCTTTTTTGCGGCGCGTCGGCGCGGCGACCGGTTCGTCGAAATCGCTGGCTTCGCAGCTGGCCAGCCATGCCACGCCCTGGCCCATATCCAGGCCCATGTCGCCCACCAGCTCGGGCAGGTCGCCGCCGAAACTGCGCACTGCCAACCCCTGCAATGCGGGCACCATGGCCACGGTGAGTGGATCGGCGCGATTCACGATGGCCACACGGGCCATGCCCAGAAGACGCGCCTTGGCCTGCGCATAGGCCTGCATGCTGCCGTGCCAGTCCAGGTGATCCTGCGTCACGTTGAGCACCACAGCCGCGTCGGCGGTGAGCGATCGGGTGGTTTCAAGCTGGAAACTCGACAGCTCGATGACCCACACCTGCGGCAGATCGTCGCCATCGAGCGCGCCCATCAAGGCCGTCAGTGCCGCCGGGCTGATATTGCCCGCTGCGCGTGCCGACAGGCCGCAAGCCTGAACCAGATGCCGGGTCAGCGAGGTCACCGTCGTCTTGCCGTTGGTGCCGGTCACGGCCAGCAGCCTGGGACGGTATTCACGCGTCTCGGCCAGCATGGCCAACGCACGCGCAAACAATTCGATCTCGCCCACGATCTCGACGCCGCGCTCGCGCGCCGCGGCCAAGAGCGACTGCGTGGGTTCCTCGCCGGGAACCAGGCCGGGGCTGAGCACCAGCTGGCTCACGCCGTCGAGCAGGGCCGCATCGAATGCCGAACCGCAGCCAAGGCGGTATTCGACCTGGTGGCCGCCGCTTTCCAGGGCCGAGCGCAGGTCGGCCAGTCCGCCCGGCTCGGCGCGCGTGTCCGCCACGCGCAGCCTGGCGCCTTCGCGGGCGCACCAGCGCGCGGCAGCCACGCCCGTCTCGCCCAATCCAAGGATCAGGACAAGCGGCGCGTCGTCACGGACGGTTTGCATTTCGTTCATTGCAGCGATCAACGCAACTTCAAGGTGGAAAGACCGACCAGCACCAGCATCATGGTGATGATCCAGAACCGCACGACGACCTGGGTTTCTTTCCAGCCGCCGACTTCAAAGTGATGATGCAGTGGAGCCATGCGAAAAATGCGCCGGCCCTCGCCGTAGCGCCGCTTGGTGTACTTGAACCAGGTCACCTGCATCATCACCGACAGCGTCTCGACCACGAACACGCCGCCCATGATGAAGAGCACGATTTCCTGGCGCACGATCACTGCGATGGTGCCCAGCGCGCCGCCCAGGGCCAACGCCCCTACGTCGCCCATGAACACCTGGGCCGGATAGGTGTTGAACCACAGAAAGGCCAGACCCGCCCCGCCTATCGCGGCGCACAACACCATCAGCTCGGACGCGCCGGGAATGTAGGGAAAGAGCAGGTAGCGCGAATAATCGACGCGCCCCACCACATAGGCGAAGATGCCCAGGGCGGAGCCCACCATTACCGTCGGCATGATGGCCAGGCCATCCAGTCCGTCGGTCAGGTTGACCGCATTGCTTGTGCCCACGATCACGAACCAGGTCAGCAGCACGAAGCCCAGCACGCCCAGCGGATAACTCACGCTCTTGAAGAATGGCACGATCAGGTCGGCGCGCGTGGGCAGCGCCATGCTGAAACCGCTCTCCACCCAGGCCTTGAACAAGGGCCAGAGCTCGGTGTTGGCCGGCGCCGACACGGCAAATGCCAGGTACACCGCGGCCACGACGCCGATCAGCGCCTGCCAGAAAAACTTCTGCCGGGCGGGCATGCCCTCGGGGTCGCGATGCACGACCTTGCGATAGTCGTCTGCCCAGCCGATCCAGCCGAAGCCGAAGGTGACCAGCAGAACCACCCAGACGAAACGGTTGGTCCAATCGGCCCAGAGCAAGGTGCTGATGGCGATGGAAATCAGAATGAGCGAACCGCCCATGGTGGGCGTGCCGTTCTTGACCTGATGCGTCTGCGGACCATAGCTGCGAACCGCCTGACCGATCTTCAGCTCGGTGAGCTTGCGGATCACGCTGGGGCCGGCAACCAGACCGATCAGCAGGGACGTCGCGCAGGCCAGCAAGGCGCGCAGGGTGATGTACTCGAATACCGCGAGAAAGCGCAGCTTCTCGGATAAGAGACGAAAAATCTCAAGCAGCATGCGCGCCTCCCGCGTCTTGCCCTTGGGCAGTCAGACCCTGCACTACTCGCTCCATGCGCATAAAACGCGAACCCTTGACCAGAATGCTGGCGTAGGACCGCTTGCGCAGTCCTGCCAAAATTTCATCCACCGAGCCGCATGCGCGCGCGTCCTGTCCGAAGGACTCGGCGCTCAAGCGCGCGGCATCGCCCAATGTGTACAGTGCCTCGATACCGCGGCGCCGGGCGTATTCGCCCACTTCGCGATGCATGGCCGGGCCGTTGTCGCCCACCTCGCCCATGTCGCCCAGCACCAGCGCTCGCGGCCCCGTCAGGGTCGCCAGCACGTCGATGGCGGCGCGCACCGAATCGGGGTTGGCGTTGTAGGTGTCGTCGATCAGCACCGCACCGCCATCCATGGCCTTGCGCTGCATGCGGCCGTTGACCGCGTTGAACGATGCCAACGCGTGCGCGGCGACCTCCAGCGGCGCGCCCGCCGCCAGGCCGCAAGCCAGGGCAGCCAGGGCATTGCGCAGGTTGTGCAGGCCCGGTACGGACAGCGTCAGCGCGACCCGGCCCAGCGGCGTCGCGACCTCGCAGCGCGAACCGGAGGCATCGGTCTCGATGTTCTGCGCATAGACCTCGACGCCGGGCGCCAAGCCGAAACGCAGCTTGCGGCGCGCGCCGGCGAGCTCGTCCCACACGCCGGTGTAGTCGTCGTCGCCCGGATAGACCGCTACACCGTCGGACGGCAAGGCGGCGATCGCCGCGCCGTTCTCGCGCGCCACGGCCTCGACGCTGTGCATGAATTCCTGGTGCTCGCGCTGGGCATTGTTCACCAGTGCTACGTCGGCCGCGGCCATCTCGGCCAGATAAGCGATCTCGCCGGGATGGTTCATGCCCAGCTCGAACACCGCGGCGCGATGCCGCGACTGCAGACGCAGCAAGGTCAGCGGCACGCCGATGTCGTTATTGAAATTGCCCGCCGTCGCAAGACGATTTTCTTCGCCTTGCCAGGCGGCCAAAATGACCGAGACCATTTCCTTGGTCGTAGTCTTGCCGTTGCTGCCCGCCACGGCGACCACCGGCAGCGTAAACCGGGCGCGCCAGGCGGCGCCGATGCGGCCCAGCGCCAGGCGCGTATCGCCCAGCACCAGTTGGGGCAGATCGCAATCGGCCACAGGGTGCGCCACCACGGCGGCGCAAGCGCCGGCGCTTTGCGCCTGCGCCAGATAGGCGTGGCCGTCGAATTTGTCGCCCGACAAGGCCAGGAACAATTCACCCTGCCCGATGCGGCGCGAGTCCGTCGACAGGGTTGGCACGCTCGGCAGCAGCAACGCCAGACGCGCCCATTCACGGTCATCGAAAGGCAGTTTGCGGCCTTCGATCTCCTGATAGGTTTCATGCCCCTTGCCGGCAAGCAGCACCACGTCTTGCGCGGCGCTGGACCAGATCGCATGCAGGATGGCCTGGGCCCGATCGGCCTGGGTCTGGACCGCGCTACCGACAGGCACGCCCAGCATGATCTCTTGAATAATGGCTTGCGGCACTTCGCTGCGCGGATTGTCGCTGGTGACGACGACGCGGTCGGCGCCGACCGCGGCGATGCGGCCCATCTGCGGCCGCTTGCCCGCGTCGCGATCGCCGCCACAACCGAACACGCACGCCAGCTTGCCGCCACGCGCCTGGACCACCGGCCTCAATGCGGCGAGCACGCGCTCGAGCGAATCGGGCGTGTGCGAATAATCGACCACGACCATGGGGCCGGCCGCCGGCTCGACCCACGGCAAGGGCTCGACGATCTGCATGCGGCCATCCACCGGCGCGGCCTCGATCAGTTGGCGGGAAATTTGCGCCAGCGGAAAACCCAAGGCGGACAGCACGCCGGCCACCAGCAGCAGGCTGTAGACGTTGTGCCGGCCCAGGAGCCGCGTAATGATCTGCGCTTCGCCGTCCGGCATGGCAAGGGCGAATACCTGGCCCTGCGCGACTGCATGCAGATCCCTCGCGCGGATATCGGCCCGGCCGTCGTCCAGCGCGTAAGTCCGCACGAGATCCGCGGGCATGCCCGCGCTGATGCGTCGGCCCGCTTCGTCGTCGATGTTGACGATCGCAGCCGACAGACCCTCATGCCGGAACAGCGCGGCCTTGGACGCTTCGTAGCGCTCCATAGTGCCGTGATAGTCCAGATGATCGCGGGTCAGATTGGTGAACCCGGCCACCTTGATGCGCACGCCGTTCAGGCGTCCCTGCTCCAGACCGATGGACGAGGCCTCGAGCGCGACGGCGGCGGCGCCGGCATCGCGCATGGCCGCCAGCACGCGGTGCACGGACAACACGTCGGGCGTGGTCAGCGTGCCGCCCAGTAGCTGCCCGTCGGGCAGCATGGCGCCCAAGGTGCCCAGCGTGCCGCAGGGCCGGCCCAGATGTGTCAAAGCGCGGGCGATCCATTGCACGCAGGAAGTCTTGCCGTTGGTGCCCGTGACGGCTACCACGCTCATTGTCGCGGAAGGCCGCCCATACCACTGGTCGCCCAACTCGCCGAGCATGGCGCGCAGACCCTGCACGGGCAACGCGGTGTCCGGCATATCGCCCGTTTGCGCGTCGTCGGCTTCATAAATCACGGCGCCGGCGCCTTGCGCCAGGGCCTGGGCAATGTAATGCCGGCCATCGCTGCGCAAACCCGCACAGGCCACGAAGACATCGCCGGGCTGGATCTCCCGCGAATCCAGGCGCAGATGCGCGCCAGTAATCGCCTGCGCTCGCAGCCAGGCCAACACCTGGGCCGCATCGGTCGCCGGTTTCAGGATTTGGATCGACCGGGCGTTCACCGCACGGCCTCCGAGTTGGCCATCGCGACAGTCGAATCGAGTGGGGCGTCGGGCTGGACGCCCAGCATGCGCAAAGCGCCGCCGACCACGCGCGCGAATACCGGCCCCGACACGACGGCGCCGTAATAGCCGCCGACTTTGGGGTCTTCGACGGACACCGCCACGATGATGCGCGGATCGGAAACCGGCGCGAAACCCACGAACGAGCTGCGGTAGCTTTGCGTGCTGTAACGGCCATTGACGATCATGCGGGCTGTGCCGCTCTTGCCCGCGACGCGGTATCCAGGCACCGAAATCTTGGAGCCACCGGGGCCCGCGGCGGCCTCCAGCATCTTGCGGATCAGCGCGGCCGTTTTGGATGAATAGACGCGCATGCTGGTCGGCGCGCTGTCGCGCTTGACCAGCGACAGCGAAACCATATCGCCGTCGCGCGCAAAAGCGGTATAGGCATGCGCGGCCTGCAGCAGCGATACGGACAAGCCGTAGCCGTAGGCCATGGTGGCTTTCTCGATCAGGCGCCAGCGCGCCCAGGGACGCAGCCGGCCCGGCGCGGCGCCCGGAAAGCCGATCTGGGGCGCCTGGCCCAGGCCCAGCGCGGTAAAGCAATCCCACATTTCGTGCGGTTCCAGCTTTTCCGATATCAGCGTCATGCCGATATTGCTGGAAAAGCGCAGCACGTCCGCCACGTCGATCGTGCCATTGCCGCCGCGCTCGACGTCTGTGATCGTATTGCCTTGATACTGGAACCTGCCATTGCCCGTCGCGAACATCGTGCTCGTGGTGATGCGGCCCAGGTCCAAGGCCAGCGCCGCCGTAAAGGGCTTCATGATAGAGCCGGGCTCGAAGGTATCCGTGACCGTCCGGTTACGCAATGCGTCTATCGGCAACGTCTCCCGGTGATTCGGATCGAACGTGGGCAGGCTCGCCATCGCCAGGATTTCGCCCGTCTTCGCGTCCACGACCACGCCCGAAGCCGCCCGCGCCTGGTGCCGGGCCATTGCATCCTGCAACGCCTTGTAGACCAAATACTGTATGCGCGTATCGATCGACAGCGTCAGATCGCGGCCGTTCACCGGCGGGTTCACCGCCTGCACGTCCTCGATCACGCGCCCCAACCGGTCCTTGATCACGCGGCGGCTGCCGTCCCGGCCGGACAACTGCTTGTTGAAGGTCAGTTCGACGCCTTCCTGGCCTTGATCATCGATATTGTCAAAGCCGACGATATGCGCCGTCACGTCGCCCTCGGGGTAGTAGCGCATGGACTCGGGCTGCTGGTGCACGCCGGGGATCTTGAGATCCTTGATCTTGTCGGCCACGTCCATCGGCACCTGATGCTTGAGATAGACGAAATTGCGGTCGTCGTTCAGGCGATGACGCAGATCGGTCTCGGGAATTTCGAGCAGGCCGGCCAGAGCCTTGATCTGCCCGGCATCGGCCTGCTTGATATCGTCGGGAATGGCCCAGATGGCACGCGCCGGCACGCTGGACGCCAGCACCACGCCGTTGCGGTCGAGGACTTTGCCGCGGGTGGCCGCCAGAACCAAAGTGCGCTCATAGCGCCGCTCGCCCTGCTGCTGCAGGAAGTGCGTGGAGATGCCCTGCAGGAACAAGGCGCGTCCGGCCAGAGCCGCGAACCCGAGGAAGACCAGAAGCAAAACCAGGCGCGCGCGCCACGTCGGCAACTGCCCGCGCAGCACGGGATTGTCGAAGAAATGCAGACGCTTCATTGCGCACCTCCTGCCTGGCCGGTTGCGGGCGCCTGATTCA
>CALGFL010000070.1 GCA_937881145.1 uncultured Bordetella sp. | reverse complement strand
CTGCGGCTGAAACCCCCGCAAAGTCCGGTTTACCGGGACCGGCTCGCGCAGTTGCCGATCCGCGCTCCGAATGGGCACATCTTTACGCTGGGCATGGTGGCAAGCACCCGGTTCGTCGCCGGTCAGCCGGAATTGACGCGAGACAACCTAAGGCAGATCGTCGCGATCACGGCGCAAATCAGCGGCTCGCACGATCTCGGCTCGACCATCGCAGCCGTCAAACAAGTGCTGGGCCAACCCGGCCTGATTCCGCCGGGCGTAACCTATGCCTTCGGTGGCGCCTACAAGCAACAGCAGTTGGCCGTGCGCGGAATGTTGAAAGTGTTCGCCGCCGCGATGATGGCCGAGATCATCCTGCTGCTGTTTCTCTATCGCCAGATGCTTATACCGATCATCATCATGGCGACCTCGCTGGTGTCGACCGGAGCCGTCTTCATTGGCCTCTGGCTTACCGGGGTTGAACTGAACATCACGGCCATGATGGGCATGGTGATGATCATAGGCATCGCCACCGAAATGGCGATTTTCCTCGTCTCCGAATACCAGGCGTTGCGAGAGACGCAGGAGCCCCGGCAGGCACTGCGCAACGCCGCGCTCAATCGCCTGCGTCCGATCGTGATGAGCACGCTGGCGATGATCCTGGCGCTCGTGCCCCTGGGGGCAGCGATCAGCGGCTCGGGCGATCAGATGCTGCAGCCGCTGGCGATCGCCATCATCGCCGGCGCCCTGGCGCAATTGCCGCTGGTGCTCGTGGTCATGCCCGTGCTGATCGAATTGACCACGCGCAGCCGGAAGAAGGAATCGTCGTCTTGAAGCTGTCGAATCCCGGGAAGGAGCAGATTCCGTCCCGGGGCACCCAGGTTTAATCGGGTTGCATCTTGGCGGCCTTGACCACCTTGCCCAGACGGTCGCGCTCGTCCTTCGTGAACTTGACGAACACGGGGCGGGTCATCGTGCCCGGCGTGACGCTATAGGCCTTGAGCGCGTCGAGGATCGTCGGCGACTGCGAAGCCTTGCGCACCGCGGCGTTCATCTTGTCCAGGATGTCGGCCGGGGTGCCCGTACGCGCGTAGAGGCCTTCCCAGTGACCGATGCGGATATTGGGGAAGCCCAGCTCCGCCGTGGTCTTGATGTCGGGTGCGGAATCCAGGTGATCCCAGGTGGTGGCCAGGGCCTTGAGCTTGCCCGCCTTGACCAGCGGCAGCGTGACCATGCTGGCCTCGGAGGTCATGTCGGTCTGCCCGCCCACCACGGCCGCCACGTTCTCGGCGCCGCTCTTGTAGGGGATCGTCTCCATCTTCATGCCGGTTTCGAGCTTGACCATGGCGCCGACGAAATCGGGCGTGCTGCCCATGCCCGCGGTCGAGAAGTTGATCGTGCGGCCCGATTTCTTGGCGTTTTCGACGACTTCCTTCAGGTTGCTGGCCGGGTTGGACGGGTTGGTGACGATGATCGACGGCACGATGCCCAGCATGGCGACCGGCTCGATCTCGTCGTCTTTATAGGGCTGGTCGTTGCGGATCAGGGAATTGGTGACCGTGCCGTTGGAAGCGGCCAGGAAGACGTAGCCCTCCGGCTTGGAGCGGGCCACGTAGGCCGCCCCCACGATGCCGCCCGCGCCAGGCCGGTTCTCGACGATGACGTTGGCCTTGAGCTCCTGGCCGATTTCCTTGGCGTACAGACGCGCGATCAGGTCGTTGGCGCCGCCCGGGGCGAACGGCACGACGATGGTGATCGGCTTGCCGGTGGGCCAGCTGTCGGCGGCCTGGGCGTTGAACGAGCACGCCGTGGCGGCGGCCAGCGCGAGTGCGAGCACGTGTCTTCTTTGCATGGATGGATCTCCTTGTCGATTGAACCGCGCCGCGAATAAATGCGTAGCGGCTGCCGTAGTGTAAGGCCCGAGGCGGGCCTGGTACCGCCCGCCCTAATCGGCGAATTCGGCGACGACGCGCTGGCGCAGCCATTGGTTGGCCGCCTCGCGGTGGCTGCGGGCATGCCAGAACACATTGATGACCGATTCGGGGATCTTCACGGGGCAGGCCGCGGTCGCCAGCCCGTACGGTTCGCAGGCCAGATCGGCGTAGCGCCGCGGCACGACGGCGATCATGCTGGTGGTCTGCAACAGCGGAGCCAGCGCCATGAAGTGCGGCACGGTGATCTTGACGCGGCGGCGCAGGCCCTGGCGGTTGATGATCTCGTCGACGATTCCGTGCCCCGTGCCCACCGAGACCACGGCCGCATGCTCGGCCGCCTGGAACTGCTTGAGCGAGACGCCCGTGTGCGCCAGGGGATGGTCGCGGCGAAACAGGCAGACATAAGGCTGGCGGAACAGCCGGCGCTGGAAAAAACCGCTTTTGAGTTCCGGCAGAAACCCCAGCGCCAGGTCCATCCGGCCGCGCTCCATTTCGGCCTTCACGTCCAGGCTGCCCATCAGTTCGGCGCGCACCGTCACGCCGGGCGCGTCGCCGCCGAGCAGGCGCATCAGGCGCGGCAGAAAGTACAGCTGGCCCACGTCGTTCACGCCCACGACGAAATTGCGCTCGCTACGCCGCGGGTCGAAGGCGGCATGGGCATTGAGGGTGGCATGCAAGGCGGCGAGCGCTTCGGAAATCGGCTGGGCCAGCGACTGCGCGTAGGGCGTGGGCACCATGCCGCCCGAGGTGCGCAGGAACAATTCATCGCCCAGCAGTCCGCGCAGCCGCCGCAAGGCATTGCTCACGCCCGGCTGGGATATTCCCAGGTTCTGCGCCGCCAGCGATACCCGGCCGTGCCGGTGCAGGGCGTCGAAGACGACAAGCAGGTTCAAATCCAGGTCCTGGAGATTCATGTTCTCGCTCCCGCAATATTCACACTGGTGATATTTCTTATTTATTGAATTCTATTTATTTAATTTATCGCTTGTTCCATCATGCCGCCATCGTCCTGCCCGGACAGGCAGGAAAACAGGCCAGGGACGACCGGCCCCCGGAAGGCCGGCCCCCCTATCCACGACAAGAGGGAGACAAGCATGTCCGATACGATCCTGCCCGCGTGGCCGGAAAGCGGCACGAACCGCATCCCTTTCGCCGCCTACACCGGCGCGGCGCTGCACCGGCGCGAACTCGAACGCATCTTCTACGGCCCCCACTGGTGCTATGTGGGCCTGACGGCCGAGATTCCCAACACCGGCGACTTCAAGCGCACGGTGGTGGGCGAACGCTCGGTCATCATGACGCGCGACGGCGACGGCGGCATCAACGTCGTCGAGAACGTCTGCGCGCACCGCGGCATGCAGTTCTGCCGCGAGCCCCACGGCAACCGCGCGGAGCTGGTCTGCCCCTATCACCAGTGGAACTACGACCTGAAGGGCAACCTGATGGGCGTGCCCTTTCGCCGCGGCGTCAGGCAGGACGGCAAGGTCCACGGCGGCATGCCGCCCGACTTCAAGACCGAAGAACACAACCTCACTAAACTCAAAGTGGCGGTGCGCAACGGCGTGGTGTTTGCCTGCTTCGACCACCAGGTCGAACCGCTGGAGGACTACCTGGGCCCGGACATCCTGCACTATTTCGACCGCGTCTTCGACGGCCGCGAGCTGCTCATCCACGGCTACAGCCGCCAGCGCATTCCCGGCAACTGGAAGCTGATGCAGGAAAACATCAAAGACCCCTACCACCCGGGCCTGCTGCACACCTGGTTCGTCACCTTCGGGCTCTGGCGCGCCGACAACAAATCCGAACTGAAGATGGACGCGCACCACCGCCACGCCGCCATGATCTCGACGCGCGGCCAGGGCGGCAAGGGCGACGTCACCAGCGGCGTGACCAGCTTCAAGGACCAGATGCAGCTGCACGATCCGCGCTTTCTGGACATCGTCACCGAGCCCTGGTGGAAGGGGCCGACGGCGGTGCTGATGACGCTCTTTCCCAGCGTGATCATCCAGCAGCAGGTCAACTCGCTGTCCACCCGGCACATCCAGCCGGTGGGCCACGATGCCTTCGATTTCGTCTGGACGCACTTCGGCTTTGCCGAGGACACGCCCGAGATGACGCAGCGCCGCCTGCGCCAGGCCAATCTGTTCGGCCCGGCCGGCTTCGTATCCGCCGACGACGGCGAAGTCATCGAGTTCTCGCAACGCGGCTTCGAGCAGAAGCCCTGGCACCGCGCCGTCGCCGAACTGGGCGGCAAGACGGTCGAGAACACCGACCACATGGTCACCGAGACCTTGATACGCGGCATGTACGAATACTGGCGCAAAGTGATGGAGGCCTGATCATGGATTTCGACCTGTACCTGCGCGTGACGCGTCTTTATGCCGACTACGCCGCCGCATTGGACTCGGCCCAGTGGGACAAGTGGCCCGAGTTCTTCCTGGAAAACTGCACCTACAAGATCATCCCGCGCGAGAACCACGAGCGCGGCTATCCGCTGGCCACGCTCGCGTTCGAATCGCGCGGCATGCTCCGCGACCGCATCTACGGCACCACCGAGACCATCTTCCACGACCCTTACTACCAGCGCCACGTGGTGGGCGCGCCGCGCATCCTGTCGGCGCAAGACGGCCGCATCGAGGCCGAGGCGAACTACGCCGTGTTCCGCACCAAGCCGGGCCAGCCATCGACGGTGTTCAACGTCGGCCGCTACATCGACGTGATCCGCGACGCCGGGCAAGGCCTGCTGTTCGAGTCGCGGCTGTGCGTCTTCGACAGCGAACTCATCCCCAATTCGCTCATCTACCCCATCTGAGGAAACGGCATCATGCAATGGATCAAGACCCTGGCCCAGGACGAGGTGGCGGACGAGGACGTGACGCCGGCCGAGGCCGCCATGCGCGCCATCGCGCTGTACAAGGTGGAAGGCGAGATCTTCGCCACCGACCGCGTGTGCACGCACGGCGCGGCCAGCCTGTGCAACGGCTTTCTGATGGGCTACGAGATCGAATGCCCGCTGCACCAGGGCCGCTTCGACGTGCGCACCGGCAAGGGCCTGTGCGCCCCCATCACCCAGGACATCGCCACCTATCCGGTCAAGATCGAGGACGGCCATGTGTTCGTGGGCGTTCAGGACTGACGTCCATGAAAACCCTGGATATGCAGGTTGCCCGCCGCTGGCAGGCCGCCGAAGGAATCGAAGCGTTCGAACTGCTGCCGGCGCACGACAGCGCCGCGTTGCCGGCTTTCGATGCGGGAGCCCACATCACCGTGCATCTGCCCAACGGCCAGAGGCGCAACTATTCCCTGTGCGGCGACCCGTCACGGCGCGACAGGTACCGCATCGCCGTATTGAAAGAAGCGTCGGGGCGCGGTGGCTCGCGCTGCATGCATGAGAGCGTGCATGCAGGCGACATCCTGAAGATCAGCGCGCCACGCAACGACTTTCCCCTGACCGGCGCAAGCGGACACACCGTGCTGCTGGCGGGCGGCGTGGGCGTCACGCCCCTGCTCGCCATGGCCTACACCCTGCAGGCGCGCAACGCATCGTTCGAACTGCACTATTTCGCCCGTTCCCGCGCCAAAGCGGCTTTTCTCGACGAGCTATCCGCGCCGGCGCTGTCGGACAAGGTCCGCTTGCATTTTGACGACGAAAGCGCCGACGCGAACGCCCGCCCGCTGCAAACCATCCTGGCCGCCCTGGCGCTGGAGGTTCATGTCTACGCCTGCGGTCCCGCGGGATTCCTGGCCTTTCTTGGCCAGGCATGGCGGCGCCAGGGTCGCCCCGCCGACCATTTTCATTTCGAGGCGTTCGGGGCCGAGGTACCGGAAATTTGAGCGCTGCAGGGGCGGGGCCACCGGGACCGGCCCGGCGGCGTGCTAGGCCTTCGGCTTCGAGCCCAATACCTGGCGCAAGGCCTCGTTGGCCGCGGCCATGCCCATGGCCGCAGTCACCGTCACCACCGACCCGTAGCCCGCGCAGGACAAGCCTTGCGGTGCGCCCGGTGCGGGGCCGCCCTCCCGGTCGGAGGCATCCGCCTGCGCCCAGGCATCCGGCAAGATGGCCTGCTGGTCGAACCACAGCGCCCGCACCCCCATCTTGGGCACGCGCTTCAAGACCTTGCCGTTCCCGTCCGAGCCGCGCGCAAAGCCGTGCTCGCGCCGCAAGGTATTACGCAGCTTGGCCAGCAGGGCATCGTTCACCGCTTCGGACAGATCGCCCGCGCGCAGGGTCAGCGGATCCGTCTTGCCGCCCGCCCCGCCGCACAGCACGAGGGGCAGCCCGCGCTCGCGGGCGGGCAGGATCATGGCGATCTTGGCCGCGGCCTGGTCGGGGCAGTCGTCAAGGGCGTCCAGCTCGCCCGCGAACACCTGCGCCACATTGCCCGGCTCGACGAAATCGTCCACCAGGGTCACGGCGCAGTCGGGGTTGATGCCGCGGATACGCTCGGCCATGGCCTCGATCTTGGCCTGGCCCAGGGTAGGCGTAAGGGCGTGGATCTGCCGGTTGACGTTGGATTCGGCGATATGGTCCAGGTCGACGAGCGTCAGGGCGCCGACGCCGCAGCGCGCCAGTGCTTCGGCCGTCCACGACCCCACGCCGCCCAGGCCGGCCACGGCCACCCGCGCGGCCCGCAAGCGCCCGGGGGCCTGGGGGCCGTACAGGCGGGCAAGGCCGCCGAAGCGCCGATCGGCGTCGATTTCGCAGGAAACGGGAATTTCTTCATTCATGGCGGCGTTATTTTCCCACGGCCGTTGCGGGCATGACACATTCGGCCTGCCCGCCTGCCGCGGCGCATCGACAGACGCGGCGGATAGGCCCAAAATCCGAAGGCGTTGCCTCCACTTGCCACTACCCTGATTTGCCCGTTCCGCCGTGAGCTCGCCTCTCTCTTCATCCGTTTCGCCCTGCCTGCCCCCTTTCAAACGCTGGACACCTGAAGAACGCCAGGCGTCCATGAACGCCGCCTTAAGGCACTGGCAGCCCGGAGAAGACGTCTGGATCTACGGCTACGGCTCGCTCATCTGGCGACCCGAATTTTCCTACCGGGAACGGCGCCTGGCCACGCTGCGCGGCCATCACCGCGCCCTTTGCCTGTGGTCGCGCGTGAATCGCGGCACGCCCGAATGCCCCGGCCTGGTGTTCGGCCTGGACCGCGGCGGCTCCTGCCGCGGCGTGGTGCTGCGGCTGTCCGGCGACGAAGTGCCGACCTATTTCCCCAAGCTCTGGGAACGCGAAATGTCCGCCGGCGCCTATCTGCCGCGCTGGCTCAAGTGCGAGACCGAGCACGGCGCGGTCAAGGCGCTGGTTTTCGTGATGAACCGCGCGAGTCCGGCCTACATCCACTCCCTGCCCGACGACGAGCTGGTCACCATCGTGCGGCGCGCGGCCGGCTGCTACGGTCCCTGTACCGACTACGTCATGGAAACCGTGCGCGCCCTGCGCGCCTCGGGCATCCACGACGCGCGCCTGGAAGCCATCGCCGGCCATCTCGAACGCGCCGGCCAGACCCTGGTCGAAGAATAGCCATCCCCGGCGGGATGCATGCAGCAAGCGGTAAACTGGCCCTCCAGCCACATCAGGGCCGCACTGCCCTTGCAAGCCTCATCCATGCCTCTTTCCGATCTGCGACAAAGCTACGAAAAAAGCGTGCTGCTCGAAACCGAGGCGGCCGCCTCGCCGTTCGAACAGTTCAAGCGCTGGTTCGACGAGGCCTTGGCCGCCAAGGTGCCCGAGCCCAACGCCATGACCTTGGCAACGGTGAACGCGAATGGCCAGCCGTCGGCCCGCACCGTGCTGATCAAAGGCGCCGACGAGCGCGGTTTCACGTTCTTCACCAATTACGAATCGCGCAAGGGCGAGGACCTGGCCGCCAATCCGCGCGCGGCGCTGCTGTTCTTCTGGCAGCCGCTGGAGCGCCAGGTGCGCATCGAAGGCCGCGTCGAGCCCGTGTCGGCGGAAGAATCCGACCACTACTTCCACAGCCGCCCGCCGGGCTCGCGCATCGGGGCCTGGGCCTCGGAACAAAGCCGGCCCACCACGCGCGAAACGCTGCAAGCCCGCGAGCGCGAATTCCGCGACCGCTACGGCGACCAGCCGCCGCGCCCCCCGCACTGGGGCGGCTACCGCCTGGTGCCCGACTACTTCGAATTCTGGCAGGGCCGCCCCTCCCGCCTGCACGACCGGCTGCGCTACCTGCCCGACGGCCAAGGCTGGAAGATCGACCGGCTCGCGCCCTGACCGCCTCATGTCCGCCCAACCCAGTTCCGACGCGGCGCATTTCCGCGCCACTCTCGGCCGCTTCGCCACCGGCGTCACGGTCATCACAACCCAGGCCGCCGATGGCTCGCCGGTGGGCCTGACCGTCAGTTCATTCAATTCGGTTTCGCTCAACCCGCCGCTGGTGCTGTGGAGCCTGTCGCAGTCCGCCTCGTCGCTGCCGGCCCTGCGACAATGCGAGCGCTATGTGATCC
>CALGFL010000069.1 GCA_937881145.1 uncultured Bordetella sp. | reverse complement strand
TTCCGGGTGGCGGGAGGGAGCGACGCGCTTGTGAGATTTGCCGCTCAGCCTGATGTTTCGACTATGAGACTGCTGCGGACGCGGTTGTTTTATTGTTATTTTCCACTTGTAAGCAAACGCATATAACGACCCGCGCATAACGACCCGGCGCATGGCATTCAAATACCCGGTTCAATTGCGCCGAAACCCGGTAGCATTGGAGCTCGGCATCCGTGCAAATCCTGTCGGCGCGGGCATGGCGGCAGGTCTGTCATGCCGTATCGGCAGGAATTCTCCCGGAACACAGTGCCTGGCTTACCGGAGAAAGACCATGAGCAGGAAAAGCGTCATCTCTACCGTGCTGACGGCCGTATTGGCAGTCGGCGGCAGCGCCGCAATGGCACAGTCCTCCCACGATCAGAGATCGGGGCAGGACCACAGGCCCGGCCCGAACCGCGCCGCGCCGGACCATCGGCCGCAGGGCCACGACCGCGGCCACGATGCCAGGCAAGACCCGCCTCCCGGCCACTGGTCGAGAGGCGATCGCGTGCCGCCGACCTATCGTGGCAGGCAGTATGTCGTCAACGATTGGCGCGACCACCATCTGCACCAGCCGCCGCGCGGATATCAATGGATTTCCACAGGCGCCGATTATTTCCTGATCGGTGTCGCCACGGGCGCCGTGCTGGAATCGGTGTTGGGGCACTGAAGGCGGGCCGTATCGGGACGTTGCTCCCATAGCACAAGCTGGGCGCAGCCCGCCTCGACGCCCGTGATGCGGCCGCGGCTCGGCTGCGCCTGCCAGTGCGGTCCGAACTGATCGCTTTTCATTGTCGGATCACACTATCTCCGTCGCGCCCGCGTCATTCAGAATTCAGTCATATTTCGAAGAGCCGCTGGCACACCCCGGCGAAACGAGGTTGCCTCTTGGCGGAATATGTGCAAAAACCGGCCTTCGTGAACGGTTTTTTTCTTGTCGTGACCCAGGCTTCCTTCTTCGACGGCGAACCCGCCCCACCTTCTCCCGGGCCACGCCCGCGGCGCGCGAGCGGCAGCGCGGTCCCTGCCGCCGAACATCCCGAGTCGCTGCGCGAACTGGGCGCGGCGTTGCCCGGGAACATCTATCTCGGCACATCTTCCTGGTCTTTCGCCGGATGGAACGGCCTGGTTTATGGCGCCCAAGTCAGCGAATCCTTGTTATCGCGCGAAGGGTTGCCTGCTTACTGCGCGCATCCGCTGCTGCGCAGCGTGAGCCTGGACCGCACTTTCTACGCACCGCTCTCGCGGGAGCAGTACGCGCGCCACGCGAGCCAGGTTCCCGCGGGCTTTCGCTTCGTGGTCAAGTGCCCGAATCTTTTCACCGATGCCGTGCGGCGCGGCGAGCGCGGTGTGCCTGTGGGCCCCAATCCCAATTTTCTCGACGCGGCCGAAGCCGCAAGGCATTTTGTCGAGCCTTGCGTGGCGGGCCTGGGCGCCAAGGCCGGGCCGCTGGTGTTCCAGTTTTCACCGCTGCCCCTGGATATCCTGGCGGATACGGCGGTTTTCGTGGAGCGTCTCTCGGCATTCCTGTCCGCGCTGCCGCCCTTGCCTCTCGCGCAGGCGAACGAGCAGCCTTTCTACGCGGTGGAGTTTCGCGATCCCGACGTGGTCACACCGCGCATGATGCGCATGCTGGCCGAGCGCGGCGCGCGGTATTGCGTGGCGATCCACGCGCGCATGCCGTCCGCCGAACGCCAGATGCAGGCCGTGGCCGCGACCGGGCCCGGGCCTCTGGTGGTGCGCTGGAGCCTGCTCGCGGGCCGGCGCTACGAAGAGGCGAAGGCGCGGTTTTTTCCCTTCGACAAAATCGTGGTGCCCGACCCCGCCACCCGCAGCGTATTGGCGCAGGCCGGCCGCGCCGCCCGGGACGCGGGGCAGCCGGCATGGATCACGGCCAACAACAAGGCCGAAGGCAGCGCGCCGCGCACGCTGGAACTGCTGGCGCGCGAAATGCTGGCCCCGCCTTGAATGCCCGATGGCCGACGCCGACCGCCCGGCTGCCCGGCCGGGCCCCAAGGTTCGATCCGGCCGCCGATAAATTCGCACGCCGCGCCTAGAAGTTCGATGTCCACCTCTCGTCCGAAAGCTCGGCTTTCTTGTGAGGCCGGGTCGACATCGCCTTCTTCAGCTTTTTCGACAAATGGTCTACGACGCCGAGGATGAAAGATCGATCGACGGGGGTAAGCCCCTGCAGCATCCGTTCGATGCGCATGGCCTGGTCCGTGGGGCGCTTGCTGCTTTCGACAAAGAACGCTTCGATGCCGCATCCGAACAGCTCCGCCATTGCATACAGCTTCGGGATTCCAGGACCGTTCAATCCGCGTTCGATCCGTGAAAACGCCTCGGCGCCGATGCCAAGCTTCTCGGCCACCTGCTCCTGGGTGTAATCCGCAGCCCTGCGCTTTTTTGCGATGGTCTGCCCCATCTTCTTGAGAATTGCCTTGTCTTTCTCCATGGGTGCCATCTCCTGTTCGACTCATAGGAAATGGTTGAGCATCAACTCATAGTAAGTAACACACCTTTAAGTCTATGCACGACCAAAAAGTTTGTGATATACGTACTAAAAGGTTGCCTTAGATCTATTTTAGTTGAAATTCGCTACGATCTACGAAAATGGGCGTCACGCAAAGCCACAAGGCCGCGAATTCGCAGGCCGCCGCCGACGGGCAGCGGACTGGAGTCGACCGACGGCGGATCGGATGCCTGCCCCGGCGCACTAGAAAATCAGATATATCTTTTGATGCCTCATCTATGTTTTCCATTTGCTCCGCAGCCAGCCGCTGTATCGAACCGATAGCTCCGCCCCCTCTCATAGGCCGTTGGCGCTGGCACCTTCCCAGCAAAACCGGAACATGCTCGAACAAAGCACTCAAGATTCTCAATCTGGCCGATTCGACCAATAGCCCGGACCGCAAGCAGATCCGGCAAAGGTTCAACGACCCGTCCTGGGCAGAGCTGACGTCCGCGGCAAGATCCGCCATCGAAACCAGATCGCCCAACACCTGCCAGATCGCTCTTTGCCAACCCGATGGCTCCAGCAAATGGATCCGGATAAGCATACGACCGCATGTAAATACCGCCGGACAGGTGTTTCTGCTATCCGGATCGGTTGCGGACATAACAAGAGAAAAGGAGCTGGGACGGATGCTCGATCGTCTTGGGTGGATCATCGACTCGATCAGCGACGGCGTCACAGACTGGAATCTCCTGACGGGCAAGGTTTTTTACTCCGCCCGCTTTCATGAAGTGCTGGGCACGCGGCCCGGCTCCGGCGGCGACCCTCTGCATTTTCGCGATCGGCTTTTCCCGCAAGATCAGGGCAGATTCATTAGCGCCATAGAAGACCATCTCGAATCGCGATCCGTCGGCATCGAAGTCGACTTCCGGGTCACGCATGCCGATACCGGGTACAAATGGCTGCGGCTGCGCGCCAGGGTCGTAAGCCGCGATGCGCAGGGAAAACCCCTGCGCCTGGTCGGCATCCTCACCGATATCTCCGAACGCAAGCTTGCCAGCGACGATCTTTTGTCGATCGCGCGCGCAAGCCGCGATCCGGTGTGGATCGTAAAAAAAGACGGCGCCGTGCTCTATGGCAATCCCTGCGCATGGGCCTTGACCGGCCACGCGGCGGATAAAACCGGGGAACTGAACATATCGGAACTCATCGCGCCGGAAAGACCCGGGCAAGGCGATGCGCCGTTCCTCGAGTCGGCGACGCAATCGCCAGTACGGCACGAATGGCGATTGCGGCATAAAGAAGGCCATGCCGTACCTGTGGAATTCACGATCCATGCGCTCAAGGAAGGACGATACGCGCTGATGGGGCGCGATCCGCATGCGCGCGATGCCCTGTCGCGGGACATCGCCGATTTCGATCCGCTGACCGGCGCATCGAGCAGGCGGCGGCTTTCCGAGCGGCTCGAGGATGCCTTGGCGCAAGCGGGCACGAGCGGCCGGCTGGTGGGCGTCTGCTTCGTCGATCTGGACCGATTCAAATCGGTCAACGACGAATACGGCTATGCCGCGGGCGACAGTCTGTTGTCCCGCATCGCCACGATCATCAAGTCCAGCCTGCGCAGCGCCGACACGCTGGCCCGGCCGGGCGGAGACGAATTCATCGTCATTTTGAATCAGCTCGAATCCGTCGAGGAATGCAGATCGATCCTGGATCGAATACTGCGCAACCTGTACCAAGGCGCGTCGATCGAAGGCGGTTATGTCGTCAAGGTTTCGGCAAGCATCGGGGTCACCCTGTTTCCCTATGACAATGCCAATGCGGATGCGCTGATCCGACATGCCGACCAGGCGATGTACGCCGCAAAGGAAGAGGGCAAAGGCGGATATGTCATCTTCGATCCGGAAGGCGAACGCAAGCTGCAGCAGCGCAACCGGGATCTCGGGCGCCTGCAGGACGCAATCTCGAACAACGAGCTCGTCCTGCACTATCAGCCCAAAGTCAATCTCGCGACGGGACAGATCAAGGGCGCCGAAGCGCTGGTAAGGTGGCAGCATCCCGATCTGGGCCTGCTTTTGCCAGGCCAGTTCCTGCCCACGATCGCAGGGCACCAGCTCGAATTCGCACTCGATTATTGGGTGCTGAAAACGGCAATCGAGCAATGTCGCGCGTGGCTGAGCGAAGGACGGTCATTTGCGGTCAGCATCAACATCAGCGCCGCACTCCTGCAGCAGACGGATTTCTACCACTGCCTGTTCGGCTTGCTTCATAAGGAGCCGCCCGTACCGCCGAATCTCATCGAATTGGAAATGCTTGAAACGTCGGCGATCAGCGACATCGGAAAAACCGTGCAGATCCTCACGAAATGCCGGCAGATGGGGGTGCGGTTTGCCCTGGACGATTTCGGCACCGGCTACTCATCGTTGTCGTACCTGCGGGAACTGCCGGTCGACACATTGAAAATAGACCAGTCTTTCGTGCGGGACATGCTGGTCGATTCCGACGATCTGGCGCTCGTTGACGGAACCATCAAGCTTGCCCAGGCCTTCGACCTTGAAGTCGTCGCCGAAGGCGTGGAATCCGAGGCCCATGGCCGGAAACTGATCGAACTGGGCTGCGCGACAATGCAGGGGTTTGGAATCGGCCGACCCATGCTGCCCGACGATCTCATCGATTGGATGGCCCTATGGGCTGCGCGGCACGCAGGCAATTAAGACTCCAGGCGGCAAATCGAAACGCCAGGAAAGCGGCGTAAGGAAATTCCCGCGGCTTCGGCGTTTTTTTCCCTGCGTGAATCAGCGACAATTCCGTCATTATTTGCACGAATTGTCATATGGCCGCCTCCCTCCTGATCGAAACCCGCGCGATCACCCGTCGCGATCCGCGCAGCGGGCAGGTTCTGCTGCATCCGGCCGATTTCTCGCTTCATCAGGGCGAGCGCGTCGCGCTGGTCGGGGCGTCGGGATCGGGCAAAAGCGTGTTCATGCGGGCGCTGGCCCTGCTCGACCCGCTGGACGGCGGCACCGTCCACTGGCAAGGAAGGTCCGTGTCACACCGACGGGTTCCCGCCTATCGCCGCCACGTCGCATACCTGCGCCAGCGCCCTGCCCTGCTCGACGGCACGGTCGAGGAGAATCTGCGCTATCCCTACAGCCTGCACGTCTACCGAGGCATGAGATACGACCCCGGCAAGGCCCGCGGTCTGCTCGCTGCCGCGGGCCGCGATGCCGATGCGCTGCTGGGTCGCCAGGCCGGCGACCTGTCGGGCGGCGAAGCGCAGATCGTCGCACTGGCCCGCACGCTGCAGCTGGACCCGCAGGCCTTGCTGCTGGACGAACCCACCGCGTCGCTCGATCCGGATTCCGCCCTGGCCGTGGAGGCGCTCATCGCCCGCTGGCTCCAGGACGATCCGGCCAGGCGCGCCACCCTCTGGATTTCACACGATCCGGCGCAGGCCCGGCGTGTGAGCACGCGTCATGTCGCCATGCAGGCCGGCGGCACGCTGAACACGGAGTCCGCGCAATGAGCCCCGTCCTGCAAGACCTGAGCCTGGTCGATCTGGCCATTGCCGCGCTGCTCGTGCTGATCAACGGCGCCATCTCGATGCTGCTGCGCCTGGATCTGGAGCGCAAGCTGCTCTGGGCGGCGCTGCGCACCGTGCTGCAGCTCCTGGCCGTGGGCTACGTGCTGGGCTGGGTCTTCGCCTACGACCGCTGGTACGTGGTGCTGGCGCTCATGGTGGCCATGACGCTGATCGCGGGCGTATCGGGCTCGCAGCGCGGCGCCTGGCGTTATGCCGGGCAGACCCGGGACAGCATCGTGTCGATCTGGCTGGGTTCCTGGCTGGTCGCCGCCGCGGGTCTCCTGGTGGTGATCCGCATCCACCCCTGGTATACGCCGCAATACGCCATTCCCATCCTGGGCATGATCCTGGGCAATACGCTCACCGGCGCCTCGTTGGGCGTGGAGCGCATGACGCACGAGCTCACCGCGCGGCGCGACCGCGTGGAATCGGCGCTGGCCATGGGCGCCACGCGCTGGGAAGCCGCGCGCGAGCCGGCGCGCCAGGCCGTGCGTGCCGGCATGCTGCCCACGCTGAACCAGATGGCGGTCGTCGGCATCGTGAGCCTGCCGGGCATGATGACGGGCCAGGTACTGGCCGGCCAGTCGCCCCTGCAGGCCGTGCGCTATCAGATCGTCATCATGTTCCTGATCGCCGCCGGTTCGTCGCTGGGCACGCTGGGCGCGGTGCTGCTGACCTATCGTCGCCTCTTCTCCGCCGATCATTGCTACCTGGCCGCTCGCCTGCTGCCGCGCTCGGCGCGCTAGCGCAGCGGCGGCTACTACACTAGTGCGCATCGGCACCGCGCCGCGCAACGAGAGGACGAATCATGGCCCACACGATGAACACAGGACGCGTCCTGGACGAAACGGCCGCCGACAGGCTGGCGGCATTGGACGCGCCGGCCGTGCGCGAAGCCCGGCTCGACCTGGCCGCGAGCTTTCGCATGGCCGCGCGCCTGGGCATGGGCGAAGGCATCTGCAACCATTTCTCGGCCATGCTGCCCGGAAGCGGCGAGTTCTTCCTCGTCAACGCCTACGGCCTTGCCTTCGACGAGATCACGGCCAGCAACCTGCTGGTGTGCGATCTGCACGGCCACGTGGTGCAAGGCGCCGGCAAGCCGGAAGCCACGGCCTTCTACATTCATGCGCGCGTGCACCTGCGCCATCCGCGCGCCCGCGCAGTGCTCCATACCCATATGCCCAACGCCACGGCACTGTGCCTGCTCGAGGGCGATCCGCTATTGTGGGCCGGTCAGACCGCGCTGAAGTTCTGGGGTCGCGTGGCGGTGGACGAACACTACAACGGCCTGGCGCTGGACGAGTCCGAAGGCGACCGCATCGCGGCCACGCTGGGCGATCAGGACGACATCGTCTTCATGAAGAACCACGGCGTGATGATCCTGGGCGAATCGATCGCCCGGGCCTGGGACGATCTGTATTTCCTGGAACGCGCCGCCCAGGTGCAGCGCCTGGCCGCTTGCATGAACCGCAAGATCAAGCCCATTGCGCCCGACATTGCGGCCAGGACCGCCGCGCAGATGATGGCCCAGGATCCGGCCAGTGCCCGCGCCCACCTGGACAGCGTGCGCCGGCGCCTGATGCGCAGCGAACCCGAATTCAGCCAGTAGGCCGCGCCGCCCACCCGCCCTACCGCGCGGCAGGCATGGTCTTGGTCGAAATGCGTTCCAGGCCGAGCAGCAGCAAGAGTGTCGCGGCGATCAGCACGATCGTCAGCGCGGCGCCGGAGAAGACCGCGCCGCGGTCCGTCAGGCTGAAGATCGTGACCGGCAAAGTCACCCAGCCGGGCGGGTAGACCATGACGGTCGCGCCGAGCTCGCCCATGGACATGGCGAAGCTCAGGCCGAACGCGGCCAGCAGATACGGCGCGATCATCGGCAGCGTCACGTGGCGCAGGCGGTAGGCGGGGCGGGCGCCCAGGCTGGAGGCCACCTGCTCGAAATCGGGCGGCAGGCGCGACAGGCCCGCCGAGACATTGCCGAACGTGAAGGCCGATATCAGCACGAAATGCGCGATCATCACGATTGCGATCGTGCCGTTCAGGAGCAAAGGCCGCTGGCTGAACGCCACCAGCAGGCCCAGGCCGACCGAGACCGAAGGCACGGCGCTGGGAACGAAGAACAGCCACCCCAGCCGCTTTTGCCAGGACTCGCCCTGCAAGCGCAGCGCCAGTGCGGCCCAGGTGCCCATGACGAGCGCCGCGATGCTGGCCAGCAGCCCCGTCGCCAGGCTCGCCTTGATCGCGCTGCCGTTGTCGCCGGTGAAGACGTCGCGGTAATGGGCCAGCGTCGGGCCGGTCGGCAAGGCGTCGTTCCACTGGCTGGAGAAACTTGCCATCGTGATGACGGCAAGCGGAGCCAGGAACAGCACGCCCAGTATGACGGCGGCGACGGCCCAGATGGCGGCGCGTCCCGGGCGGGACCAGATCAGCATGGCTCAGGCTCCCAGACGGCGCGCGGCGGCGCGGTACAGGCCGAACAAGCCGAGCGAAAGCACGATGTTGATCACGGCGATAATGCACGCGGCCTGATAGTCCGACTCCTGGATCGCCTTGCTGTAGATCAGGAGCGGCAACGTCGTCACGCCCTTGGCTCCGATGAACAGCACGACGCCGAATTCGTTGATCGTGAGCAGCAGGCACAGGCTGCCCCCGGCGATCAGCGCCGGAAACGCCGCAGGCAGGATGATCTGGCGCATGACCCGCCACGGCCGCGCGCCCAGCGTGCTCGCCACTTCGATCTGGCTCGGATCCATCAGCGAAAGGCTCGCGAGCAAGGGCCGCAGCACAAAGGGCAGGTAGACGGTGATCTCGGCGAAGATCACGCCCCACGCCGAATACAGAAACTGCACGGGCGGCTGAGCAAAGCCGAAATGCTGCTGCAGCAGGCTGTTCAAAATGCCGGCCGACCCGTAAATGAAGGTGAAGGCCAGGGTGACGAGAAAGGTGGGCAAAGCGATGAAGGTGTCGACCAGCCGCCCCGCCAGGACGCATCCCGGAAAGGGCACGAAGGTCAGGATCAAGGCGAGCACCAGGCCGAGCACCAGGCATCCGGCGGTCGCCGCGGTGGCGATCTCGACCGTGTTCAGCAACGCGTGGCCGAAGTAGCGCGAATGCAGCACGTCCAGGAACGGCTGGATCGCCGCCGCACCCGCGTCGCCTGCAAAAGCCTGCCGCACGATCAGCGCCAGGGGGTAGAAAAACAGCACGGCGATGACCAGAATGGGCAGAACGACCCATCCGGCGTTTCGAACGCGGGGCGTTGCGGGCAGGCGCAGAGCCAAAATATCAGGCATGCGCCTCTTCCGGGATCAGGCTCGCATCGTCCGCGCAGAAATGGATGTCCATGCGGCTGCCCGTCTGCGGCAGCGCAATCGCCCGCGTCAGCACCACGCGCACAGGGATGTCTTCGACGTCCAGCGCGAGATGCGTCAGCTCGCCCTGCCAATGCACCGAGCGCAAGGTGCCAGTCAAGGTGTTGAGATCGGAACCGCCGCGCTGCAGCGTCATGTTCTGCGGGCGCACGCAAAGCAGGCGCCGCGCGCCCGGCGCGACCTCGCCGCTGCTGGCCTGGACCGAGAACGATCCGACCCGCACCTGGGCGACACCGGTCGCGTCCACCGGCGTCTCGACCACCGCCGGCAGCAGGTTCGCCCGGCCCAGGAACTCGGCGGCGAAACGGTTCGGCGGACGATGGTAAAGCTGCATGGTGCGTCCGTGCGCGCTCACCTCGCCGTCGCGCATGATCGCGATTCTGTCGGCCAGCGTCAGCGCCTCGCTCTGGTCGTGCGTCACGTACAGCACGGTCAAGTGCGGCAGTTCGCGGTGCAGCCGCGCCAGTTCCTCCACCATGCTGCGGCGGATCTGAGCATCCAGCGCCGAGAGCGGCTCGTCCAGTAGCAGCACGCGCGGACGCACCGCCAGCGCGCGCGCGATCGCCACGCGCTGCTGCTGGCCGCCGGACAGCTCGCGCGGATAGCGCGTGGCGTATTGCGTCATGCCGACGATGCGCAACGCTTGATTCACGCGCTCGGCGATCAGCGACTTCGGGACGCGCTGCGCCTTAAGGCCGAAGGCCACGTTCTGCTCCACGCGCATGTGCGGAAACAGGGCATAGTTCTGCACGGCCATGCCCAGGCCGCGCTCGTAGGGAGGCAGATCGGTGACGTCGACTTCGCCGATGCGTATGCGGCCGCCGGCCGGCCGCACGAATCCGGCGACGGCCCGCAGCGCGGTCGTCTTGCCCGATCCGGACGGCCCGATCAGCGCGAGGAACTCGCCGGCCTCGATCTTCAGGTCGAGCGGTTTGAGCACCACATTGCCGCGATAAGCCACGCTCACCTGCTCGAACGACACGGACGAGCCGCCGATCGTATCGCGCGACGCTTGCGCACCCGGATGCGGGGCCGCCGCGATGGCCGGCCCCGCCGGCACGCCCTGCCGGGAAGACGCAAAGGTAGCGAGCGTGGGGGCCGTCACATCAGCTCCCCGTCACTTGGCGCCAGCGCGCGACGTCTGCAGGCAGTTCCTGGAGCACGACGTTCCAGTCCGGCGTCCAGATCTTCACACCATGCATGGCTTCGTGAAAGCTCTTGTAGTTGGCGTCGGTCGGGGTGACGTCCTTGCGCACCGGCAAGCCGTAGGCAACCGACGAAACGGTCGATTGGGCTTTCCTGGACAGCAGGAACTCGATCAGCTTCTTGCCGTTGTTCGAATCGGGCGCGCCGGTCACCAGGCCGACGTAGTACGGCAGCGACAGCGCCGTGCGCACGCCGTCCGGACCCGCCGGCCAGAACACGCGGATGTTCGGATTGTCTTTCATTTGCACCATGTTCATCTGCAGGTCGCCGTTGGCCACGAACAGTTCCGACTTGTTGACCAGGGCGGTCAGCTTGCCGGTGGAGGCCGAGGGGCCGACGTTGTTGTCCTGCAGCTTCTTCATGAACTCGAAGCCCGCGTCCTTGCCGCCGAACGCATGGTTGACCAGCAGCATGACGGCGGTGCCGTCGCCGGCCTGGCCGGGGGTCGAGTACTGGATCTTGCCCTTGAACTTCGGATCGAGCAGGTCGGCGAAGGACTTGGGCGCCTGCTTGACGGCGGCGGCGTTGTAGATGAAGTTGGTGTAGTTGTAGACCAGCGGCTGGTAGCTGTCGGAACCGCCTTCGATATGCGCCGCGGCCTTGGGGTGGAACTTCTGCAGCAGGCCTTGGGCTTGCGCGCGCTGGATGAAAGGCGGCAGGGTCACCAGGACGTCGGCTTGCGGGTTCGATTTTTCCTTGGTCAGGCGCTCGACGACGCCGCCCGAGCCGCCTTCGACGTACTGGACCTTGATGCCGGTCTCTTTGGTGAATTCGGCGAACTGGGTTTCGTACCAGCTGCCCTTGCCGTCGTGCAGGCCGTCGGCCGAATAGACCGTGACGACACCCGCGTCGGCCCAGGCCGGCACAGCCGCCATGGACGCGAGCGCGCAGACGACACCAGCGACCAACACCGTGATCTTGCCATGCATGCGATCGTTCTTCATGTAGTACCTCTTGAGGGTTATCAAGGGCGCAGACCTTGCGCCAATTTGCGTTCAATATCGTCGATGACGGGCATCAGGTCCGCCACCGTATCGATCACGTAGTGCGCGCCGTGCGCCTTGAGCGCCCCGGTCGCGCGGCGGCGCACGGTCTGGAGCGCGGCGGGATCGGCCCGGCGGACTTCGTCCACGGTCAGGCCGGCCTCGTTGCCGCTCAGCGCCACGCCTATCGTCCAGCAGCCGGCGCGCACACCTTCGTCTATACCCACGCCGGTGTCGTCGACCTTGACCACCGCATGGGCCGGCCACACGCCCAGGTCGAGAAAGCACTGGTACATATTCATCGGCGTCGGCCGGCCCTCGGGCAGATCGCCGGCGCAGACGAGGTTGTCGGCCTCGTAGCCCTGCTCCCTGGCCAGCGGCAGGACGCGCTCCATGATCGAACGCGTGTAGCCCGTGGTCGAACCGATCTTCAGGCCGCGCGCGCGCAGCGCCTGCGCGGTTTCGCGCGCGCCGGGCACCAGATCCGCATAGCGATGCACGATCTCCTCGTTCATGGGGACGAACACGCGATAGATCGCATCGACGTCGGCCGGACCCGGCTCCTTGCCGTGCCGCGCAGTCCAGGCCTCGCGCACGCACGGGTTCTTCAGCATGGCGTCGATATGGTCCCACTTGGGACGGCCCATCGGCTCGCGAGCCTGCGCGATCGTCACGTCGACGCCGAATTGCCTGAAGGCCTCGACGAACACCCCCATGGGCGCGAAGGAGCCGAAATCCACGACGGTTCCCGCCCAGTCGAAGACGACCGCCTTGAGCTTCTCCACATTCATTGATTCCATGTTCTCTTTTCCGGATTTCACGAATACAACTCGGCGATGGCCTGCTCGCCCAGCGCGAAACCCGTCGAGGCGCCCGTGCCGCCCGTCACCATGACAAGCCGGATGTGGTCCGCCGGCTTGTCGATCAGGGCGGTGCGGTCGCTGGCCGACACATAGGAGCCGGTCCAGCGCTGCACGACCTCGCGGCGCGGCAGATCGAAAACGCGGTCGAATTCATCGAGGATCAACTCGTCGAAGCGGGCGCGCGCGAACGGCTCGGGGCTTGCACCGTAGACATGGCTGTCGCCCACGACGAGCGAACCGTCGGCGGACTGCACGACGATCAAATGAATGCCGGCCTCGCGACTCTCGCGCTCTTGTTCGTCCAGCTTGCGCGCCAGGACGCGCGCTTCGGGCAAGGCGTCGAAGCCTTCGTAGCGCGCCAGGCTCATGTCGGACATCACCGCCGCGCCCAGCCGTGCCCGCGCGCTGTTGGCCGCGAGCCGCAGCATCTGCAGCGTGCATATCTGCAGCGCGTATTGCCCGATCCGCTCGGGAAAGAGCGTGGACAGGTCGTCGCCGGGGCATACGACGATGGCCTCGGCGTGCACGAGGCTGCGGCTGGTTTGGACGCGATGACCGTCGATCGCGTGAACCGCCGTATTCCAATGGAACGAAACATCGTGCTTTTCGGCCAGCCACGCGGCGATCCTGGGAATCGCCTGGACGGACTCGACGCGGATCTCATGCGGGCTGTAGAGAATTTCGCGCACACTGTCCACGCGCAACGACGGTACCAGGCGCGCCGCCTCTTCGCGGGTGACCATGCGGCAGGCCTGGCCCATGGGCGTGGCGTGAAATGCATGCAGCACGTCCACGGCTTCGCTGCGGCGAGCCGCAAGAAGCAGGCCGCGGTGGATCACGTCTATCCCGGCCTGCCCGGCCACCTGCAGCCAGATGTCGCGGCTGCGCATCGCGCGCTCCCAATGTGCGCCGGCCTGCTGGCCCGTGATCGTGACAAAGCCGAAGTTGCGAATGGACGCGCCGGTGGCCTTGGCACCGCGCTCGAACACGGCGACGCGCTTGCCCTTGTTCGCCGCAGCCAGCGCCGCGGACAAACCGACGATACCCGCCCCGACGACCACGACATCGAACTTGCTTTCCACGCAGACCTCCGGCAAAACGCCCATCGGCGCCGATGCCATATATCGACGCGCAATGAATCGCAGGACGGAACTTTATCTACGTTATATGTAGGCTCCATGACATCGGTATGTCGGTTCGATGACAGCGCGTGCTTCGTGCTTTCACGGCCTGGTCATTTAGGCCTTGCATACTGGGTTTCGCGCAATCGGATCGGAGCACATCATGAACGACGTCATCGAAATGCAGGAACAGGCCATCACGCTGGAACAGATCAAGGCGCTTTTCGACGGTTACGGCACGGCCTTCTACGGCGCGGAAGCCATCACTCAGACCCAGCACGCGCTGCAATGCGCCCATCTGGCCGAACAGGCCGGCGAAGAACCCGCGCTGGTCGTCGCCGCCCTGCTGCACGACCTGGGCCATCTGCTGCAAGCCTCCAGCCAGACGGAGGACATGAGGCACCAGGAAGTCGCCGCCGCGGCGCTGGCAACCACCATGGAGCC
>CALGFL010000068.1 GCA_937881145.1 uncultured Bordetella sp. | reverse complement strand
AAGCGCTACACCCTGATCGACACCGCCGGCCTGCGCAAGCGCGGCAAAGTGTTCCACGCTGTCGAAAAGTTATCGGTCATCAAGATCCTGCAGGCCATCGAGGCCTGCAACGTGGTGGTGCTGGTGCTCGATGCGCAGACCGAGGTGTCAGAGCAGGACGCCCACATCGCCGGTTTCGTGCTCGAGACCGGGCGCGCGGTGGTGGTGGCCATCAACAAGTGGGACGGCCTGGACAGCGAGAAGCGCGAATGGATCGAACGCGAATTCCAGCGCAAGCTGCGCTTCCTGTCGTTCGCCAGGATGCACACCATCTCGGCGTTGAAGGGGCAGGGCATCAAGCCGCTGCTCAAGTCCGTGCACACCGCGCACGCGGCGGCCTTCGCCAAGCTGTCCACGCCCCGGCTCACACGCGAGCTGCAGGAAGCCGTCGAGCAGCAACAGCCGCCGCGCAAGGGCATTTTCCGGCCCAAGATGCGCTACGCGCACCAAGGCGGGCAGAATCCGCCGCTGGTCATCATCCACGGCAATGCCCTGGATGCCATACCGGATTCCTATCGCCGCTATCTCGAAACGCGCTTTCGCAATGCCTTCGATCTGACCGGCACGCCCTTGCGCATCGAATTCAAGTCCTCGCGCAACCCCTATGCCGACGAAGACGGCAAGAAGTAGACGAGTAAATCATGACGAGCAAATACTGGAGCCCGGTCGTCAGCCGGCTCAGCCCCTATAAGCCGGGCGAGCAGCCCAGGCAGAAGGTCATCAAGCTCAACACCAACGAAAGTCCCTACGGCCCGTCGCCCAAGGCGCTGCAGGCCATGCGCGACGCCTGCGACGATCATCTGCGCCTGTATCCGTCGTTCACGGCCGATCGCGTGCGACGCGCCGTTTCGGCCAGGCTGAACGTGTCGATGGAGCAGGTGTTCGTGGGCAACGGCTCGGACGAAGTGCTGGCGCACGCCTTCAATGCCTTCTTCCAGCAGTCCCGGCCGCTGCTGTTCCCGGACATTTCATACAGCTTCTATCCGACCTACTGCGGCTTGTACGGCATCTCGTTCCATCCCGTCCCGGTTACGGAAGATTTCCGCGTCGAGCCCGGCGGCTATCTGCCCGGCGGCGCGCACGGTCCGGCGGGCGGCGTCATCCTGCCCAACCCCAACGCGCCCACCGGCCGCGCCCTGAGCCTGGCCGAGATCGAGCGCATCGTGGCCGGCAACCCGCAGTGCGCGGTCGTCATCGACGAAGCCTATGTGGATTTCGGTGCCGAATCGGCCGTGCCGCTGGTCGCCAGGTACGACAACCTGCTCGTCGTTCAGACGCTGTCCAAGTCGCGCGCCCTGGCCGGTTTGCGAGTGGGCTTCGCCGTGGGCAGCGCCGAGCTGATCGAAGGCCTGAACCGCGTCAAGGACAGCTTCAATTCCTACCCCGTGGACAGCCTGGCCGAGATCGGCGCCGCCGCGGCGATCGAAGACGTCGAGCACTTCGAAAAGACCCGCCTGGCGGTCATGAAGACCCGCGACGAGCTGGACGCGGCCTTGCGCAAGCTGGGTTTCGAGGCGCCCCCATCGCGGACCAACTTCATCTTCGCCCGCCACCCGGACCACGACGCCACCAAGCTGGCGGCCGGTCTGCGCGACCGCGGCATCCTGGTGCGCCACTTCCGCCTGCCGCGCATCGACCAGCATCTGCGCATCAGCATCGGCACCGACGACGAATGCGCGCAGTTGGTGAAAGCCCTGGCCGAACTGGTCGCATGATCCCGCGTTCCGAGGCGCCGCGCGCCTTGGAACGGTCTGAAAAGTCTGGTGGCAGTTTGATGATTCTCCAAGTGGCACGGGCCGGGAAAACCCTGTAGAGTTAGTACCCGACGCTTGTCTTTTCTGAGCGCCGCAACTCATAACAAAAGGAGCCTGGCCAATAAGCAATAAAGGGCCAACTCTGCCAGATCCGTTCCTGAACA
>CALGFL010000067.1 GCA_937881145.1 uncultured Bordetella sp. | reverse complement strand
GGCCAGCGCGATAAGGACGACTTTCTTCTTGTGGGTCATGCGTGCGCTGCTCCAGGCCGGGCTATATCCGGCCCTTATTCAGCTTAGCGTAGCGGGCGCGTCGATGGCATTGCCGCATGTAACCGAACTCTGCGGTGCTGCTCCAGTACGCTCGCCGAGCCATGCCCGACGCCGCCTCGACCCTACCCGACGGCATTCCGGCCGACTTCAAGCCTTGCCTGGACTGCAGGGCCTGTTGCGCGTCTGCATGCGGAGGTCAGTGCGACAGGATCTTGGACAGGAAATGGCGCGCGCGTTCGCTCTTGGCCGCTTCGAAGAAGGCGTCCTTGGGTTCGTCTTCGACGATCTCGCCGGCGTCCATGAAGACGACGCGGTCGGCCACTTTGCGGGCAAAGCCCATTTCGTGGGTCACGACCATCATGGTCATGCCTTCTTTGGCCAGCTGCACCATTACATCCAGCACTTCGTTGACCATTTCCGGGTCCAGCGCCGAGGTGGGTTCGTCAAACAGCATGCAGATCGGGTCCATCACCAGCGCGCGGGCGATTGCCACGCGCTGCTGCTGGCCGCCCGACAACTGGCCGGGGAACTTGTCGGCTTGCGCCTTCAGGCCCACGCGGTCGAGCAGTTTGTGCGCCTTGGCCACGGCTTCGTCGTGCGAGCGGTTGAGCACCTTTTCCTGGCCCAGGCAGAGGTTCTGCGTGATGCTCAGGTGCGGGAACAGTTCGAAATGCTGGAACACCATGCCCACGCGCGAGCGCAGCTTGGGCAGGTTGGTGCCCTTGGCCGCCACCGAGATGCCGTCGACGATGATCTCGCCGCCCTGGATGGATTCCAGGCCGTTGACGGTCTTGATGAGCGTGGATTTGCCCGAGCCCGAAGGGCCGCACACCACCACCACGTCGCCCTTGTCGACGGACGTGGTGCATTTCTTCAGCGCCTGGAACTGCGGGTTGTACCACTTGTCGACGTCTTTCAGAGTAATCATGGCCACGGAACGGCCCTCCTGCTTGTCAGCTGCGGTCAACGGATGATGGCCAGGCGGTTCTGCAGCCGCCGGACATATCGCGATGCCGTGAACGAAATGATGAAATAAACCAGTGCCGCGAATAGGTACATCTCGACGATGCGTCCGTCGCGTTCTGCGACCTTGGACGCAGCGCCCAGGAAATCGGTGATCGACAGCACGTATACCAGCGAGGTGTCCTGGAACAGCACGATGGTCTGCATGAAGATCACCGGCAGCATAGTGCGAAACGCCTGCGGCAGCACCACGTAGCGCATCAACTGCGAATACTTCAGGCCGATGCCGTAGCCGGCCGCGACCTGCCCGTTGGGAATGGACTGTATGCCCGCCCGCATGATTTCGGCGAAATAGGCCGCCTCGAACACGGTGAAGGTGATGATTGACGACTTGAGCGCCCCGACCTCGACGGGCCGCGACGCGCCGGTGACCCACTGGCCCACGTAGGGCAGCAGGAAATAGATCAGGAAGATCACCAGTACCAGGGGCAGCGCGCGCAGCAGGTTGACATACAGGGCAGCGAACTGGTGCAGGCCCGGCACCGACGACAGCCGCATCATGGCGATGATCGTGCCCAGGATCACGCCGAAGAACGTGGCGATGGCCGTGAGCATGAGCGTGAAGGTCATGCCTTCGCGGAACAGATAAGGCAGCGCCCGATAGATGGCACCGAAATCGAAATGGGCGAACATGGCTCAATGCCCTCCCGAGATGTAGCCGGGAACGGCCAGGCGGCGTTCTATCCAGCGCATGAATATCGTCACCGCGATGTTCAGCAGCAGGTAGAGCACCGCCGCGGCGATGAAGGCTTCGAAGATCTGGAAGGTTTCTTCCTGCATGGCGCGCGCACGCGCAGTAAGCTCGAGCAGGCCGACGGTGATGGCCACCGAGCTGTTCTTGATAGTGTTGAGGAATTCGGTGGTCAAGGGCGGAAAGATGATGCGAAACGCCATGGGCAGCAGCACATAGCGGTAGGTTTGCGCCGCGGTCAGACCCATAGCCTCGCCCGCCATGCGCTGTCCTCGAGGCAGGGCCGAGATGCCGGCCGCCAATTGCACCGCGATGCGCGGCGCCATGTACAGCCCCAGGCCCACCACCGCCGTAAAGAAGGAACTGTCGGGCAGCTGCTTGACCCAGTCGCCCCAGGCCTTGGGCAACAGCTCCGGCATGACGAAATACCAGAGGAACAGCTGCATCAGCAGCGGTATGTTGCGAAAGATCTCGACATAGGTGTTGGCGATGCCGATCAGCAGCGGCGAGCGAGTCGTGCGAAAAACGCCCAGCACCGAGCCGATGGTCAACGCGATCAACCAGGCAAGCAGCGAAGTCAGGACCGTCCACTGCAAACCGATGAGCAGCGAGTCCATGTAGTTGCCGGTGCCATCCAGCAAGGGGTGCCAGAAAACGCCCCAGTCCCAGTGGTAGTTCATGCGATCACTCTCATGACAAACGCGCGTACGCAAGGCACGCGCGTTTTGAAAACAGGGGGAACGCAGGCGTGGCTGCCTGCATGTTCCGCCTTGCAGCCGCAGGAATCAATAGTCGGCAACGTTGGGGCTGGTCGTGGGATGCGCGAACGCCTTCTTCATGGCGTCGTTCATCGGCACATTCAGGTTGACGTTGTTGGGCGGGATGGGCGAGGTGAACCACTTGGCCCAGAGTTTTTCCATCTCGGGGATGGTGTAGAGCGCCGTGGTAGCCTTGTCGGCGACCGCTTTGAACTGCGGATCGTCCTTGGGCATGATGGCGCCGTAGGGTTCGGCCTTGTTGAAGGCGTCGGGCGTGACGACGTAGTCCTGCGGATTCTTCGAGTTGGCGACCAGGCCGGCCAGCAAGATGTCGTCCATTGCAAAGCCGACGGCGCGGCCGGTTTCAACCATGAGGAACGACTCGGAGTGATCCTTGGCCGCCAGGATGTTCATGCCCATGCCCTTGGACTTGTTGGCTTCGGCCAGCTGCTGGATGTTGGTCGTGCCCGAGGTCGAGACCACGGTCTTGCCCTTGAGGTCTTCGATGCTGTGGATGTTGCTCGACTTCTTGCTGACCACGCGGTTGGCCGTGAGGTAGTAGGTCTGGGTGAACGAAACCTGCTTTTCGCGCGCTTCGTTGTTGGTGGCCGAACCGCACGCGATGTCGACGGTACCGTTGGCGACCAGCGGAATGCGGGTGGCCGAGGTGACCGGCACCAGGTTCACCTTGAGGTTGGGCATGTTCAGCTTGGCCTTGACCGCATCGACGATGTGATAGCAGATGTCCAGGGCGAAGCCGATGGGCTTCTGGTTGCCGTCGAGATAGGAGAAGGGAATCGACGAATCGCGATAGCCGAGCGTGATCGTGCCGGTCTGCTTGATCTTCGTCAGGGTCGGACCCAGGTCTTCGGCCATGGCGCCGGTAGTACCCGCGGCCACCAGACAGAAACCTGCCAGAATGTGCTTGAGTTGCATGGTTTGATCCTTCGCGTGGATGGTGAGTGTGTGCTGGCATGCGCTTGTGGCGCGGCTGCCGCGTTCGCCTGCAGCACGAGCCCCGGTGAAGCTCCGGCATGCAAGAAGCGGCGTAGTTTACAACCAGCTAAATATCCAAAGACCATGGTTTCCCCGCAAATAAGGGCAAACCCCAGGAGCTTTGCGTCTTCATTCAAATTTGCGGAAATAGCCCTATATTGCAGCCATGCAGCATAGTGACAGGCAAAGCAATGCCACGAACGCCTCACAGTTGTACGGCCCCGCGTGGGCCGACGACATGCGCGCGCTCAGCCTGGCTTTGCAGGACGATCTGGGCGGGATCATCGAGCGCGCTCATCAATTTCTGGCCGAGCGCTTGAGTCCGTCCGCGCCCAATCTTGCATTCGACACCAACCCCGGGCAAGGCAAGGTCTATCCGCTCGACGGCATGAATGCCCTGCTCGGACCCGCGCTGACCGAGCAGGCGCATCGCCGCCTGGCCCTGGCCTGCGGCATACGGCACTCCGCCATGCGCCTGGACCGCGCCAACCTGATCCACGGCCACAATTTTCTGTACACGCAGTTCCGCGATCATGTCGATATCGTCGTGCACGAGCGCGCCCTGGCCGTGCTGGGCCGGCGCCTCATCCGCGACCTGGCATGGCAGTCCGAGGCCTACGCCACGCGGCAGATGTCGCGCGACGAGATCGTGCTGCGCCTGACCCGCCTGGCCTGGGAGGCGGACAGCTATACCGACCTGATCAACCGGGCCGCCAACATCCTGCACGAACTCGACGGCATCGACTGATGCACCTTCGGCCGACCGGATCAGGACGGTTTCATCCGCTACGAAGCCATCGCCGGCGACGACGATTTCAAACAGCATCTCGCGGCTGCCAATGCCCTGCAGCAGGCCTCGCGCATCGGCGACCTCGACAACGGGATTGCGAGCCGGGCGTGGCACAGCAGGCAAATCATGCAAAGCCTGAACATCGCCGAGGATCTGCGCATCCCCCAAGCGTGCATGGAGCTTCCCTTCCAGGCGGGCCTGCACTCCGCGGTTACCATCCCCCTCGGGCGGCCGGGCTATG
>CALGFL010000066.1 GCA_937881145.1 uncultured Bordetella sp. | reverse complement strand
GGCTCACGGCGTGGCTCTGGACCAGGGGCTTGTAGCGCTCGGCCAGCGCGGCGGCCGAGCGCTGCGTCGCGATGGCCTTGGCCAGGGCGGCCTTGCTGCTGTCGTATTGGGCCTGATAGAGGGCAGGATCGATCTGGTAGAGCTGCTGGTTCGCCTTGACCTCGCCGCCTTCGGTGAACAGGCGCTTTTGCACAATGCCGTTGACCTGGGGCCGCACCTCGGCCTCGCGATAGGCCGAGGTGCGGCCCGGCAGTTCGGTGGTGAGGTTGACCGCCTGCGGCTTGAGCGTGACCACCCAGACCTCGGGCTTGACGGACGCGGCGGCACCCTGCTTCTTGCCGCAAGCCGTCAGGCCCGAGGCCAGGCATAGCGCCAGCACTGCCGCGCGCAGGATCGGATTCGGTTTCTTCATACTCGAGCTTTCCCGGATTGATCGGTATGCGAGGTCGGCGGCGCAGCGCGAAACCGCATCCGTACGCCCCGCAATGGCGTGCCATGTCCCTGTCTTGCGCAGGGAGTGTTGCAACGCAAAAGGGGCTATTCTGCGACATCTCGATACGGAAACATAGAGATAAAGACGAAAACATTATTCCGTACATGGGATAATCCGCCCCCTACTGCCTGCGCCGAGTCGTCATGCACCATCTACACGGCATACACCTGTTCGTCGAGGTCGCCAAAACCCGAAATTTCGGGCGGGCCGCGGAGACGCTCGGGATCCCCAAATCCACCCTGTCGCGCCAGATCGCCGAACTCGAGCGGGCCGTGGGCGTGCGCCTGCTCAACCGGACCACCCGCAAGGTGGAACTGACCGATGCCGGCCATCTGTATTTCGAGCGCTGCCAGCGCATCATCGACGCCGCCCAGGTGGCCCACGAGGAGTTGCAGACCCTGGCCGAGACGCCTTCGGGGCTGCTGCGCGTGAACATGCCTTCCGATTTCGGCACCGGTTTTCTCACCGAAGTCTTCACCGCCTTCTCGGAACGCTACCCCGAGGTGTCCTTCTACCTGGACCAGGCCAGCCCCGAGCACGCCAGCCGCGTCTTTCATAGCTGCGATATCGCCGTCGAAATCGGCGAGCGTCCGGGTTCGACCCATATCGCCAGGCAACTTGGTGCGTTGTACGGCCATCTGTACGCTTCACCCAGCTATCTGGCCCGACACGGCGAACCTCGGCACCCCGAGGACCTCGTCGGACACCAGTGCCTGACCTACCGCGCGGAGAACAGCCGCGCCTGGCGCTGGCCCCTGAGCCGGGGCGATGCCCTGATGGAAATCACGCCGCACAGCCGATTCTCGATCAACAGCATGACAATGATGCACGGCCTGGTCCTGCAGGGCGCGGGCATCGGCGTCCTGGCCCGCGTCAACAGCGTGCAGGCCGACCTGGCCTCGGGACGGCTGCTGCGCATACTGCCCGAATGGCACGCCGGCCCCTATCCGGTCTACGCGGTGACGGAAAGCCGGCTGCTGCCGGCCAAGACCCGGATCTTTATCGAGTTTCTGATGGAACGCCTGAACGGCGGCAGCGCAGCCCCCGGCGAACCCGCGTCCAGGTCGGCGTTCTCGCTGCCCCTGCCGGGCGCGGAAGATGAAATTATCTGAAATAAGCGCAGTTCAGAATCTTTCGTCGTCGCGCAGATAGCGCCACTGTCCGGCCGGCAGGTCGCCCAGCGCGACCCGGCCGATGCGCACGCGCTTGAGGCCCACCACCTTCAGTCCCACCAGCTCGCACATGCGGCGGATCTGCCGCTTCTTGCCTTCGCGCAGCACAAAGCGCAGCTGGTCGGTGTTCTGCCATTGCACCTGGGCGGGCCGCAAGGCCTTGCCGTCCAGCGACAGGCCGTGGTTGAGCAATGCCAGGCCGCCTTCGCTCAGGCGGCCCTGCACCCGCACCAGATACTCTTTGTCGACGTCGGAATCCTCGCCGATGAGATGGCGGGCGATGCGCCCGTCCTGGGTCAGAACCAGCAGCCCCTGGGAATCGATGTCCAGCCGGCCGGCGGCGGCCAGCCCTTGCAGGTGCGAGCGCTCGAAGCGGCGCGGCAGGCGGTCGCCGGCATAGCGCGAGCGCGCGTCGATGAGCGCCACGGCCGGGGTATAGCCCTTCTCGGCCTGGCCGGAAACATAGCCCACGGGCTTGTTGAGCAGGATGGTGACGCGCGCGGTCTGGCGTGCCTGCGCGGCGCGCTCCAGGGTGATTTCCTGTTCGGGATAGGCCTTGGCCCCCAGCTCGGCGACCACCACGCCGTCGACCCTGACCCAGCCGCGCTCGATATAAGCGTCGGCTTCGCGGCGCGAGCACAGGCCGCGCTCGGACATCAGCTTTGAGATGCGCACTTTTTCCATGAGCGGCATTTTACGGCGTGCGGAACCGGCCCCCGGCAGGGAAACCGCACCTGGACGGGCCCTGGGCCATAATACGCAGCCATGATGCACCGCTTACTGCCTCCCGTCAGTCCGCTGGGCTGGCGCCCCGTACCGCCCCCCTCCCTGCCCGTTTCGCACAAGGCCTGGCTGCTGCGCCCCGGCGCGCTGACCGCCGGCCTGCGCAGCCTGGGCAAGATGGATCTGCGGGTGCTGGCCGAGTACGCCTCGGGCGCGCCGGCCGACGAGGCGCACGGCATGTGGCTCGCGCCAGGCACGCCGGTCTGGGTGCGCGAGATCGCCATGGCGATCGACGGCCGCGACGCCGTGGTGGCGCGCAGCCTCACGCCCCTGCCCGCCTCGCACGGCGTCTGGCAGAACATGCGGCGCCTGCGCACCCGGCCGCTGGCCGACATGCTCTACCACGACCGGACCATTCGGCGCTCGCCCTTTGCCTGCGCGCGGCTGGCGCACCCCTTGGCGCTCTACCGCACGGTGCTGGGCGTGGACGCGGATTGCGCGCGCGCGCCCTTGTGGGCCCGCCGCTCGGTATTCTGGCGCCACGGCCTGCCGCTGCTGGTGGCCGAATGCTTCGTGCCGGGTTTCTGGCGCGATATCCTAGGTTCCCGACGTCCCGTTTGATGTATTTCCGAACCGATTCCCCGATCCAGGCCACGCCATCATGAACGCGCCCGAACAGTTTCTTTCGAATATGAACGAATCCGGCCTTGCCGACTCCGACCCGCAGGAAACCGCGGAATGGCGCGAATCGCTGCTCGCGCTGCTGGACAGCGCGGGGCCCGGGCGAGTCCGGCAGATGCTCGATGCTCTGCAGCAGCTTTCCCAGCAGCGCAACGTAGGCTGGAAGGCCCGCGCCTCGACGCCCTACGTCAACACCATTGCCGTGCGCGAGCAGCCTGCCTTTCCCGGCGACCTGGACATGGAAGAGCGCCTGGGCGCCATCATCCGCTGGAATGCCTTGACGATGGTGGTGCGGGCCAATTCCGCCTATGGCGAACTGGGCGGGCACATCGCCAGCTACGCCAGCGCCGCCGACCTGTTCGAAGTCGGCTTCAACCACTTCTTCCACGCCCGGGACGCCCGGCACGGCGGCGACCTGGTCTTCTTCCAGCCGCACAGCTCGCCGGGCGTCTATGCCCGCGCCTTCCTCGAAGGCCGCTTGAGCGAACACGACCTGCGGTACTACCGGCAGGAGATCACGGCCGCGGCGCAAGGCGCGCGCGGCTTGTCGAGCTACCCGCATCCCTACCTGATGCCGGATTTCTGGCAATTTCCCACGGGCTCAATGGGCATAGGCCCGATCAGCTCGATCTATCAGGCCCGCTTCATGCGCTACCTGACGCACCGCAATCTGCTCGATTGCGGCGGCCGCAAAGTCTGGGGCGTGTTCGGCGACGGCGAGATGGACGAGCCCGAATCGATGAGCGCGCTGACCCTGGCCGCGCGCGAAAAGCTCGACAACCTGATCTGGGTGGTCAACTGCAACCTGCAGCGCCTGGACGGCCCGGTGCGCGGCAACGGCCGCATCATCGACGAACTGGAGCTGCTGTTCTCCGGCGCGGGCTGGAACGTCATCAAACTGGTGTGGGGTTCGGACTGGGACAGCCTCTTCGCCCAGGACGAGGACGGCTCGCTCATCAAGGCCCTGGCCTCGACGGTGGACGGGCAGATGCAGACTTTCGCGGCCAAGGACGGGCGCTTCAACCGCGAGCGCTTCTTCGGCCAGAACGAACAGCTCGCGCGGCTGGTGCAGAACATGGGCGACGAGCAGATCGACCGGCTCAAGCGCGGCGGGCACGATCTGGTCAAGATCTACGCCGCTTATGCGGCGGCGGCCAGCCACCGCGGCCAGCCCACCGTGATCCTGGCCCACACCAAGAAGGGCTACGGCATGGGCAGCGCCGGCCAGGGCCGCATGACCACGCACTCGCAAAAGAAATTCGAGGCGTCGGACCTGCTGGGCTTTCGCGACCGCTTCAACCTGCCCCTGAACGACGAGCAGGCCACCGCGCTCGAATTCATCAAGCCCGATGAAAACAGCCCCGAGATCATCTACCTGAAAGGCCGCCGCGCTGCGCTTGGCGGCTTCATGCCCCGGCGCGAAACCGCCGCGGCCGTGGTGCCCAAGCCGGCGCTCGACGCTTACGCGCAATTCGCGGTCCAGGCCGGCGGCAAGCCCATGAGCACCACCATGGCCTTCGTCAGAATGCTGGGGGCCTTGCTCAAAGACCCGGCGCTGGGGCCGCGCATCGTGCCCATCGTCGCCGACGAGGCCCGCACGTTCGGCATGGCCAACCTCTTCAAGCAGGCGGGCATCTATTCCAGCGTGGGCCAGCGCTATTCGCCCGAAGACATCGACTCCATCCTCAGCTATCGCGAGGCCATGGACGGCCAGATCCTGGAAGAAGGCATCAGCGAGGCCGGCGCCATCGCCAGCTGGACCGCGGCGGCAACCGCCTACAGCGTGCATGGCCTGGCGATGCTGCCGTTCTACATCTACTACTCGATGTTCGGCTTCCAGCGCGTGGGCGACCAGATCTGGGCGGCCGCCGACCAGCGCCCGCGCGGCTTCCTGCTCGGCGCCACGTCGGGGCGCACCACGCTGGGCGGCGAAGGCCTGCAGCACCAGGACGGCACCAGCCATCTCATCGCCGCCACCATTCCCAACTGCAAGTCCTACGATCCGGCCTTTGCCGGCGAGATGGCGGTGATCGTCGACGCAGGCATCCGCGAGATGATGGTGGAACAGAAAGACGTGTTCTATTACATCACCCTGATGAACGAGAACTACGCGCAGCCGGATGTGGATGAAACGTGCCACGGGCAGATCCTGAAGGGCTGCTATCGCTTCCAGCGCTTTGCGGCGAGTGCGGATGCGTCTGCACAAGTGGTGCTGATGGGGTCGGGCGCCATACTCACCGAGGTGCTCAAGGCAGCGCAGCAGCTGCATGCGCGGGGCATCGGCGTCGATGTCTACAGCGTGACGAGCTGGAGCGAGCTGGCGCGCGACGGGGCGGCGTGCGAAGCGGCGGCGCTCGATGGCAAGCCGGGCGATGCCGCGCCGGCGCCATTCCTGCGGCAGCAGCTTGGTTCTTTCTCGGGGCCTGTGATCGCGGCCAGCGATTATGTCCGGGCCGTGCCCGAGACGGTACGGGCTTACCTTCCCGCGGGGGCCCGGTATTTGACGCTGGGCACCGACGGATTCGGGCGCAGCGATACGCGGGCGATGTTGCGGGGATTCTTCCGCGTCGATGCCGACAGCATTGCCAAGGCTGCCATGCGGATGCTGGATGGGCCGGTTTGCGGGCGTTGAGTTCTCGTTTTTTTGCGTTCTCAAGCGCGTCAGCGCCAGCTTTCCGGCAGCACCGTCACCTGGCCTTTTTCGGCCGAGACATAGGCCTCGCCGTCCTGGATGTTCACGTGAACCTGCATGGTGCGCTCGGCCAGGGCGCCCAGGGCTTGGGCCTGATCCGAAGGAAAGTGGATCAGGCGCAGGTTGCGGGCGCGTTCGAGCTTGTTCTTGATGCCGTTCCACCAGATATTGCTGGCATGGCCATAGCAATAGACCAGCACGCTTTCCGCGCGGCCGCAGGCCTTGAGGATGCGGCGCTCGTCGGGCTGGCCGATCTCGATCCAGTCGGCGATGTCGCCGTGCAATTCCTTGCGCCAGATATCGGGTTCGTCGGTGTCGCTCAGGCCCTTGGTAAAAGCCAGGTCTTCGTGGGCGTTCAAGGCATAGGCCAATAGCCGCACCATCATGCGCTCGTCGGTCTCGGACGGATGACGGGCGATAGTCAGGGAATGGCTGCCGTAGTAGTGGCGGTCGCCGTCGGCGACGTGCAGTTCGGCTTTGTAGATGGTTGCGCGTAGGGCCATGATGGGCGCAATCATACCTTGGAGGCGGGTACTGCCGGGGCGCATCGCGACC
>CALGFL010000065.1 GCA_937881145.1 uncultured Bordetella sp. | reverse complement strand
CAGGAACGCTTCGCCGATCAGTCCAAGGGCCTGTACGGCAGCAATCTGGGCCCCGAAGCCTGGGCGCAGCTCATGAGCGGCCAGACCCCGGCACTGCAGAACATGCTCAACAACTATATCGACCAGAGCAAAAACCTGTTCACGCAGATGCAGGACCAGATGCAAGACCAGACCCGCTCCATGTTCTCGGGCTTTCCCTTTACTCCCGGGGGGCCTGCCCCGGGTGGCCCGCAAGGGGGCCGCAAATAGCGGGACCGGGTCGGTTCATCGGCAAGCAGCAAAGGGGCGTTCAGCCCCTTTCTTTTTGGCGCGCCTGCCTGAAGAAACCCTCTTTATCTAATAGGCAATGAAAACCGTTCTTATTTTTAATATAAAATACAACAACCAAATTCGTTTTCCGTAGACAACAAGGAAGCCGTAGATGAGCAAACGTAATCTGGCCCTGGCGGGCCTGTTGGGCTTGAGCCTGAGTCTGAGTCTTGCCGGCGTCGCCAGCGCGGCTGAATATCCGATCGGCAAGCCGGTCCAGCAAGGCGGCATGGAAATCGGCGCCGTCTATCTGCAGCCGATCGAGATGGATCCGCCCAACGTCATGCGCGCGGCCAAGGATTCCGACATCCACCTCGAGACCGACATCCACGCCATCGCCAACAACCCGACCGGTTTCCCCGAAGGCGAGTGGATGCCCTACCTGGTGGTTCACTACGAACTGCAGAAGGCCGGCAGCGGCAAGGTGATCAAGGGCATGCTCATGCCCATGGTGGCCAACGACGGCCCGCACTACGGCGACAACGTCAAGCTCGAAGGCCCGGGCAAGTACCACCTCAAGGTGGACGTGCAGCCGCCCACGGCGGACCCCATGAACCATTTCGGCCGCCACGTCGACAAGGAAACCGGCGTGGGTCCGTGGTTCACGCCCGTCCATCTCGAATACGACTTTGCCTACGCGGGCGTCGGCAAGAAAGGCGGGTATTGATCATGCGCCGCGGGTTTGCGGGATTATTGCTGGCGGCAGGGCTCCTGGCCATGGGCGCGGTCCAGGCCGAAGACCTTCCTACTTTCACTCTCACCTTCAAGCCCGACGGCACGTTCGAGCCGGCGCGCCTGCAAGTGCCGGCCGGCCGTTTCAAGATCAATCTGATCAACGCCAGCAAGGAGCCGGTGGAATTCGAAAGCATTCCGCTGCGCAAGGAAAAAGTGCTGGGCCCGGGGGTGCAGTCCTTCGTCGTCATCACCATCTCGCGGCCTGGGGAATATCCGTTCTTCGATGACTTTCATTCCAATGTGAAAGGCACCTTGGTGGTCAAATAACTCGACGGTTGCGTGTATGGAACAGGTCCTTTTCATCGTCTGGCGCGAATGCGTCGAAGCCCTGCTGGTCGTGGGCATTCTGTATTCCTGGCTCAAGGCCAGCCCGCAGGGGCGCCGCGGCCTGCCTTATCTGTGGGGCGGCGTGGCGGGCGGCCTGGCCCTGGCCGGCGCCCTGGCGCTTGTGCTGCTGGGCATCTCCGAATGGCTGAGCGACACGGGACAGGAGTGGTTCCAGGGCATCATGTCGCTGGCGGCCTGCCTGCTGGTGGTCCAGATGGTGTTGTGGATGAAAAGCCGTGGACGCACGCTCAAGAGCGAGCTGGAAAGCGGCGCCAGGACTTCGATCGCCAACGACAACTGGTGGGGTCTGTTCGCCCTGGTGGCGATCTCGGTGGCGCGCGAGGGCAGCGAGACGGTGGTGTTCCTGTATGGCACGGTCTCGGCGGCCAGCGCCGGCAACGGTTCGCAATCCGTGGCGAGACTGCTCCTGGGCGGGGTGGCCGGCTTTGCCGCGGCGGTACTCACCTTCTGGCTGCTCCAGCTGGGCGGCAAGCTCATCACCTGGCGGCGCTTTTTCAAACTGACAGAAATCCTGCTGTTGCTGCTGGCCGGCTCTTTGCTGGTGGGCGGCCTGGATCACCTCATCTCGCTGGGCGTGATGCCCACGCTGATGGATCCGGTCTGGGATAGTTCCTGGCTGCTGAGCGATTGCGCCGGCCTGGGCAAGATACTGGCCGATTTCGCGGGCTATCGCGCTTATCCGGCTTTGAGCTCGCTGCTGTGCTGGATCGCCTATTGGCTGGTGGTCTGGACACTGCTGCGCCGCGTGGGCCGCCCATCGCAGGCGTTGGCTGCGCGGACGGTTCAATAGACCCTTTTCTTGCCACATGCGGCACAGGCTGCGAGGGCCGAATCCATGTCTGCCGTAATCGGGCGCGCCAGTGCCCGCTTCGCCGATTTTTTGCGCGACCACGCTTCGCTGCTGCGCAAGCTGCAGTGGGGCATCGTTGCCATTTATTTTTTCCTGCTGATCGTTCCGGCGGTTTTGCCCTTGCCGGGCAATGCGGCGTCGATGTTCAACAATCTGACCATCGCCGCGCAGTTCGCCTTCTGGGGCATCTGGTGGCCTTTCGTGCTGGTGTCCATGCCGCTGCTCGGGCGCGCCTGGTGCGGCTGGCTCTGCCCTGAAGGCATGCTCACCGAATGGGCCAGCGAACGCGGCCGCGGCCATGCCATCCCCAAATGGATGCGCTGGGGCGGCTGGCCTTTCGTGGCTTTTGCGCTCACCACGGTGTATGGGCAGCTCGTCAGCGTCTATCAATATCCCTGGGCCGTGCTGGCCGTGCTGGGCGGCTCGACGGCCGCGGCGATCGGCATAGGCTGGTACTACGGCCGCGGCAAGCGCGTCTGGTGCAAATATCTGTGTCCGGTCAACGGCGTGTTCTCGCTCCTGGCCAAGCTGGCGCCCTGGCACTACAAGGTCAGCGAAGAGGCCTGGCGCCATTCGCTGTCCTCGGGGCAGCGCGTGATCCGCATCCAGTCCATCAACTGCGCGCCGCTGGTGCCGCTGCGCCATATGAAGGGCGGCAGCGCCTGCCACATGTGCGGCCGCTGCAGCGGCTATCGCGATGCCATCGCGCTGACGCCGCGCTCGCCGGAAGCGGAAATCGTCGACGTGGCCCAGGCCGATGCCTGGCAGACGGCGCTGATCTGCCTGGGGCTGATGGGCATTGCCGTGGGTGCCTTTTTGTGGAGCGCCAGCCCCTGGTACGTGGGCCTGAAGCAGATCATTGCCACGTGGCTCATCGACAAGAACATCATGTGGCCCTTGGCCGAGAACGCGCCTTGGTTCATCTTGACGCATTATCCCGGCGTCAACGATGTGTTCTCCTGGCTGGACGGAGGCCTGATCCTGGTCTTTGCCCTGGGCGCCGCGGCGGCGGTGGGCGGCTCGCTTTATCTGGCTCTGTGGATTGCCTCGTCGGTAGCGCCTTTGCGGGATGCGGCCAGCCGCTACATGGGCTTGCATACGCTGGCGCAGGCGCTCATTCCCGCCGCGGGTATCGGTGTGTTCCTGGGGCTGTCGGCCACGACGATCACGCTGCTCAAGCACGAAGGCATGGGAACGGGGTGGGTGAATCCCGCTCGCTTTGTTTTGCTTGCGCTGGCGATTGCGTGGTCTTTGCGCCTGGCCTGGCGGGTGCTGGGCAAGCGGGCCGTGGGGCTTGGGCGTCGCGGGCTGGCCTGGCTGGTGTTTGCGGCGGGGTTGGGGCCGTTCGTGGCGGCTTGGGTTTTGTTTTTTGCGGTTTGGTGAGCTGGATTTTTCTCGGGCTGAGTTTTTGCTCAGGGTGTATTTGAGTTCTTGAGCCGCCGAGGCTGCCCTGCGCAATTCCGATGCTCGCCCGGTGGGCTCCGCTTCGGATTGCTCCGGGGGCCTCCAAGCTGTGCTCTTACCCCCACCTCAGACGCGGCGAACGCATTAAGAACATCGCCGTTCTTGTATAAATCAAGTCCTCGTTGATTTTTCAAGAAGCCGCCATGCCGTCCTATACCTTTCATCTGGTCAACGTCTTCGCCGAATCGACCTTCGGCGGCAATCCGCTATGCGTGTTCGAAGACGCGCGCGGCATGGACGATGCGGCCATGCAGAATCTGGCGGTGCAGTTCAATCTTTCCGAGACGACTTTCGTGCTGCCGTCCGATCAGACCGATGCGCGGGTGCGCGTCTTTACGCCAGGCTACGAGATGCGCTTCGCGGGGCATCCTACATTGGGCACCGCGCATGTCGTGCGTGGGGTCCGCGGCTTGGGCGATGCGTTGACGCTGCAGTTTGCCGCGGGCCTGGTGCCGGTGCGGGCGCAGGGCGATGTCTGGACGCTGGTGCCGCCGATCGATGGCGCGCCGCGCACGCAGCAGCCCGGGCAATCGCCCGCCGACATCGCGGCGCTGCTGGGTCTGTCGGCGGACGATCTGGTGGACGAGCCGCTGTGGGTCGACACCGGGGCGGACCAGTTGCTGGTGCCGGTCAAGACCGCCGATGCGGTGCGCCGCGCGCGGCCGGATGCGGCCCGGATAGGCGAATGGCCGGTCAGCAGCCTGGAGCGCAAGACGGCTTATGTGTTTGCGTTTACCGGCGAAAAGCAGGACGGGCGCGACGTGGTGCTGTCGCGTTATTTCTTCACCAAGGCGGGCGGCGGCGTGGATGAGGATCCGGGCACGGGTTCGGCCTGCGCCAATCTGGGCGGCTGGCTGCTGGCGCGCGGCCATGAGCGGCCGGCCCGCGTGCTCGTGCGCCAGGGCGAGCAGGCCGGACGGCCGTGCACGCTTTATCTGGACGTGGATGCCGACGGCACGATACGCGTGGGCGGGCGGGTCATCGCGCTGGGCAAGGGCGAGATCCGCCTGCCCTGACGCGGGCTCGCCTGCGCTGCGCCGCGGGCTCGCAGGCGCGTCTTATGCCGCGGCCTTCTGGTCGGGCAGCCACTCTTCCAGGGTGACTTCGAAGGTCATGCAGACATTGTTGCCACCCGCGACGAACGGTCCGCCGTAGACGTTGCCCTCGGGGTCGGCGATGACGCCGGTCAGCGAGGCGCGCAGCGAGCCGTCCGGCTGGGAACGGACTTCGCCCGCGAGGCTGACGATCTCCACCGCCGGACCCTTTACCTGGATGAATTTTCCGTCGAGCGTACCCAGGCAGCCGTCGACCAGGCTGCCAAGAGC
>CALGFL010000064.1 GCA_937881145.1 uncultured Bordetella sp. | reverse complement strand
CTGTGCCGGCCGGCAACAATATGCAGCTCAAGAACGTGGCGGCCGTGATGGTGACGGCCACGTTGCCGGCTTTTGCACGGCCGGGGCAGGGCATGGACGTGGTGGTGTCGGCCATGGGCAACGCCAAGAGCCTGCGCGGCGGCACGCTGCTGATGACGCCGCTCAAGGGCGCCGACAACCAGGTGTACGCCATCGCCCAGGGCAACATCCTGGTGGGCGGTTCGGGCGCTTCGGCCGCCGGCTCCAGCGTGCAGATCAATACGCTCAACGGCGGGCGCATTAACCAAGGCGCGACCGTCGAGCGCGCCGTCCCTACCACCATCGCGCAGGACGGCAATATCTATTTCGAGATGCACAGCACCAACTTCGGCACGGCCGAGAACGTGACGGCGGCGATCAACCGGCGCTATCCGGGATCGGCCTCCTTGGTTGACGGCCGCGTGGTGCGCGTGCGCGCACCGTCCGATCCTTCTCAGATTCCCGTGTTCGTGGCGCGGCTGGAAGACATGGAAATCACCCGTGCGCCGGCGCCCGCCAAGGTGGTCATCAATGCCCGCACGGGCTCGGTGGTGATGAACCAGAACGTGACGATAGACGAGGTGGCCGTGGCGCATGGCAACCTGTCGGTGTCGATCAGCCAGCAGAATGCGGTATCGCAGCCTAACGCGTTCGCCGGCGGCCAGACGACGCCCGTGCAGAACGCGTCGATCCAGGTCTCGCAGGACACGGGTACGATCAAGCGCCTGAACAGCAGCGCCAACCTGGCCGACGTGGTGCGCGCGCTCAACACGCTGGGTGCCACGCCGCAGGATTTGCTGGCCATCCTGCAGGCCATGAAGGCGGCCGGCGCTTTGCGCGCCGACCTCGAGATCATTTAAGGGACGTGGCGATGAGCCTGGCCGACCTTTTCAGCCGCATGCCTTCGCAAACGACGCAGCAGACGTCGATTTTCGACATGGGCCAGTTGGCCCAGCTCAAGCACGACGTCGAGCAGACCGGGTCCGGCGATCTTCAAGCCAAGCAGAAGCAGGTGGCCAAGCAGTTCGAGGCCCTGTTCCTGCAAATGATGATCAAGCAGATGCGCCAGGCCTCGCCGAAGAATCCGCTGTTTCACAGCCAGGCGGACGATATGTGGCAATCGATGGCCGACGAGCAGATGGGGCTGAACCTGTCGCAGTCCGGCGGCATCGGGCTGGCCCAATCGCTATTGGCCGAGATGCAGCGGCAGAACCCCGCGTCGGCGCAGGCGAACGAAGTCGTCGATCCCAGCACTCTGGGCCTGGTGAATGCGTCGCTGCCGCCTTCGCCCCTGCAGTCCGGGCGCAAGCTCACGGAAATCCTGGCCATGCTGCGCGCCAACCAGGGCGGCGACCAGAGCGCGGCGATGGACGCCGACGGATCGTCGATCGATGTGGCCGGTTTCGTGGCGCGCATGTCGCCTGCGGCCAACGCGGCCTCGCAGCAGAGCGGCGTGCCTGCCAGCCTGATTATGGGGCAGGCGGCGCTGGAATCGGGCTGGGGCAGGCGCGAGATCATGAATGCGGACGGCACGCCCAGCCATAATCTGTTCGGTATCAAGGCCGGCCCCAACTGGAAGGGCAAGGTGGTCCAGGCCACGACCACCGAGTACGTCGACGGCGCGCCGCAGAAAATGGTGCAGGCTTTCCGTTCTTACGGCTCATACCAGGAAGCCTTCGACGACTATGCCCAGTTCATCAGCAATAACCCGCGCTACAGCCATGTGACTCAGGCGGCCAGCGACGACGACGCCGCGCATCGCATCCAGAAGGCCGGCTACGCGACCGATCCGAATTATGCCGCCAAGCTCATCCGCATCATGAGCCAGATGCGGGCCTCGATACTTTCCGGTTTGTCTTCGAGTGGCACAAAGCCTTGATTAATATTGATTTTTTGAATTTCGGCTTAATTTTTACCCCTTGGCTGCCGTAATCCAGGGCATCCATAGCGTCTACACGCGCGAGGCATCGCATGAGTCTGTACAGCCTGTCACTTTCCGGCCTGAATACCGCCCAGACCGGCCTGGAAGTCACCAGCCACAATATCGATAACTCGGCCACCCAGGGTTATGACCGCCAGGTCGCGCTGCAGCAGACGATCGGCGCTCGCCCCACCGGCTCGGGCTATATCGGCATGGGAGTGGAAGTCACCACCATCCAGCGGCAGTACGACAGCTTCCTGTCTACCCAGCTGATGAACTCGCAAAGTGTGGCTTCGCAGTACAACACGCAGTACACCCAGCTTTCGCAGATCGACAGCCTGTTGGCTACGAGCACGACCAGCTCGTCGGCAACCCTGACTTCCGGCATTCAGCCGGCGCTGACCAACTTCTTCACCAGCCTGAACGCGGCTGCGAGCACCCCGTCCAACTCGTCAAAACGACAGAACATTGTGGCCAAGACCAGCAGCCTGGTGGCGCAG
>CALGFL010000063.1 GCA_937881145.1 uncultured Bordetella sp. | reverse complement strand
GGCTGCACGCACGACAAGAGCTTCATCACCACCGTGCACACGCCCGAGAAAAACCCCGGGCGGAACTCGCCCTCGAGTATCTCGCCCAGGTCGTCGGGCGGCTGCACGCGGTAGTTCTGCGGCACGGTATACATTTCGCGCTCGTCGGGCGCGAAAGTGATGTAGACGTCGCGGCGCTGCTCCATCTTCTCGACATCGTCGCGCAGCGTGCGCGGATAGCGGTCGAAGTCTTCGTTGGGACCGAACTGCAGGCGGTTGACGAAAATGCTGGTCACCACTGGATCGCCGTGCTGGCGCGCCATCTTCATCAAGGCCAGGTGGCCGTCGTGAAGGTTGCCCATGGTGGGCACGAAGGCAACGCGGGTCTGGCCGCGCAAATGATCGCGCAGGTCCTGGATGGTGTGTACGACTTTCACGGGAAGCCTTTGGTACGGACCGTCGGTGAGGGTTGTCGCAGCCTCAGGCCGCGGCGGCGCTGGTATAGGCCAGGCGCACGTAGATGGGCGCGTAGGGCTCGGCCTGGGTAATGTCGAGCAGGGACTCGCGCGCCAGTTCGAGCATGGCGATGAAGTGCACCACCACCACGGCGACGGGTGCGCCTTCGCGCACGCGTTCCATGAAAAGCTCGCCGAACTCGATGAAGCGCACTTCGTTCAGGCGGCGCAGGATGTGCGTCATGTGATCGCGCACCGACAACTGCTCGCGCGTGATCTGGTGATGCTGGTTCAGCCGCGCGCGCTTCATGATGTCGGCCCAGGCCGAGCGCAGATCGTCGACATCGACATCGGGCATCATGCGCTCGACGCTGATCTCGGCCACCGCCTGGCTGCGCGAGAAATCGCGGCCGATCTGCGGCAAGGCGTCGAGCTTTTGCGCGGCCAGCTTCATCTGCTCGTATTCGAGCAGGCGCCGCACCAGCTCGGCGCGCGGGTCTTCGGGCTCTTCGCCGGTGTCGCTCTTTTTGACCGGCAGCAGCATGCGCGACTTGATCTCGATGAGCATCGCCGCCATCAGCAGGTACTCGGCGGCCAGCTCGAGATTGTGCACGCGGATCTGCTCCACATACGACAGATACTGCCGCGTCACATCCGCCATGGGGATGTCGAGCACGTTGAAGTTCTGCTTGCGGATCAGATAGAGCAGCAGATCCAGCGGACCTTCGAAAGCTTCCAGGAAGATTTCGAGCGCGTCCGGCGGGATGTACAGATCGTTGGGCAGCTGGAACAGCGGCTCGCCGTACAGCCGAGCGAAGGCCACCGAGTCGATCACGTCGGGCGTAGTGTCGACCTGCGGCTCGATCAGCGCGGCCAGGTTCTCGCCCGGAATCGCGGTGCCGCCGGACAGGAGGTTGCCGGACATAAAACGCTTGGGCCGCGCGGTTTAATCGGCCTGGTAAACGTAGGGCTTCTGCGGCACGAAGCCCTGGCGAAAGCCTTCCTGCAGCTCGGCGTCCTGCTCCTTGTCCCACAGGCGGCCACGGCCTTCGAGCTGGCGGCGCTCGGTGTCGGGGTGCTGCGCCTTGTAGGCTTTGATGAACTGGGTCACTTCGGATTCGTAATTTTTGGCCATGATGCGATATGCGCTCTGGTTTGTCGCGGCAGCCCGGAGCTGCCAGGAAATCATGGCCGAAGTTTACTGCACCGCTGAAAATAGGCTCCCCACGCCGCGGCCTTCGGGCTTGCTGCCCCCCCAAGGAGGCGCTTTTGCCTTGGGGCGGCCCGGCGGCAAAAGGCCCCCCACGCCGGCGTTACAATCGTGACCCACCTCTGGCCGCCGCGTTTCTCCATGTCAGCCGACCCCACTGCCGCCGCCTTGCCCGCCGCCGCCCAGGATGCGGCGCACGCGGCCCGGGCCGCGCGCATGATTCCCTTCATCGTGGGGTGCGCGCTCTTCATGCAGATGCTCGATTCCACCGTGGTCGCCACCGCGCTGCCCGCCATGGCGCAGAGCCTGGGTTCCACGCCGGTGCGGCTGAACGTGGCGATCACCGCCTATCTGCTGGCCGTGGCCGTCTTCGTGCCGATCAGTGGCTGGGCGGCCGACCGCTACGGCGCGCGCCGCGTCTTCATCGCAGCCATCGCCCTGTTCACGATCAGCTCGATCGCCTGCGCCCTCTCGCAAAATCTCGCGCAACTGGTGCTGGCGCGCGTCGCGCAAGGCATGGCCGGCGCCATGATGGTTCCGGTAGGACGCATCATCCTTCTGCGCATCGTGCCCAAAGAAAACCTGCTGCGCGCCATGTCCTTCCTGTCCATGCCCGCCCTGCTCGGACCGGTGATCGGACCGCCCATCGGCGGCTTCATGGTCACCTATATGTCGTGGCACTGGATCTTCCTCATCAATATTCCCTTCGGCATCCTGGGCATTGCCATGGTGCTGCGCTACATCCAGGAAATCCGCGAAGAAAACGCCCACGGCCTCGATGGCATCGGCTTTGTCCTGAGCGGCGTCAGCCTGGCCACGCTGGTCAGCGCCTTCGAGTCGCTGGGCCAGAGCACGGCAGGCTGGTCGGAACCGGCCCTGCTGCTGGCCGTCGGCCTGGCCACGGGCTGGCTCTACGTCCTGCACGCCCGCCGCGCACCCCACCCCATCATCGATCTGGCGCTGCTGCGCACGCCCACATTCGCCATCTCGGTATTGGGCGGCAATTTGTGCCGCTTCGCCGTGGGGGCCATGCCGTTTCTCCTGGCCATGCTGCTGCAGGTGGGCTTCGGCCTGTCGCCCTTCCAGGCCGGCCTCATCACCTTCGCCAGCGCGGCGGGGTCGCTGCTGATGAAATTCGTCGCCACGCCCATCGTGCAGCGCTACGGCTTTCGCCGCGTGCTGACCGTCAACGCCCTGCTCACCGGCGGCTTCGTGATCGCCTGCGCCGCCTTCACGGCCAGCATGCCGGCCTGGCTGCTGATCCTGATCCTGCTGCTGGGCGGGTTCTTCCGCTCGCTGCAGTTCACCGGCATCAACACGCTGACCTATGCCGACATCTCGCAGGAACAGATGAGCAGCGCCAGCAGCTTCTCCGCGATGGCCCAGCAACTGGGCGTAAGCCTGGGCGTGGGCGTGGCCGCCGTCACCCTGCACGCCAGCATGGCGCTGCACGGCCGCACGTCGCTCGTCGCCACCGATGCCCTCGTGGGCTTTCTGGTCATCGGCGTGCTGTGCATGGTGTCGTATTTCTCCTTCCGCCGGTTGCCCGTGTGGGCCGGTGCGCAGCTCAGCCTGGGCAAAAAACACGGCTGAATCCGGCCTCGGCCACATCCCCTACAAGGCGATCACCATGGTTCAAGGGCAATTTCTCCTCGCGTTGGACCAGGGCACGACAAGCTCGCGCGCCATCGTGTTCGATCGCGAAGGCCGCATGCGCGGCGTCGACCAGCGCGAATTTCATCAGCACTATCCGCAGCCCGGCTGGGTCGAGCACGATGCGACGGAAATCTGGAGCACCCAGCTCGCCACCGCGCGCGGCGCATTGACCAACGCCGGCGCGCAAGCCTCGGACATCGCGGCCATAGGCATCACCAACCAGCGCGAAACCACCGTGCTGTGGGAGCGCGCCACCGGCCGGCCGGTGGCGCACGCCCTGGTCTGGCAAGACCGCCGCACCGCCGCTTTCTGCGAAAAACTGCGCCAGGACGGCCACGCCGACTGGCTGCAAGAGCGCACCGGCCTGGTCGTGGACGCGTATTTCTCGGGCACCAAACTGGCCTGGCTGCTGGACAACGTGCCCGGCGCGCGCGCCGCGGCCGAGCGCGGCGAACTGGCCTTCGGCACCGTCGACACCTGGCTCGCATGGCAACTGACCGGCGGCGCGGTGCACAGCACCGACGACAGCAATGCGTCGCGCACCATGCTGTACGACCTGCGCAAGCGCGATTGGGACGACGAGATACTCGCGCTGCTGAACATCCCGCGCGGCGTGCTGCCGAACATCGCGCCCAGCAGCGGCGTCATCGGCCACGCCATGCCCGATTTGCTGGGCGGCGCCATTCCGATCGCCGGCGTGGCCGGCGACCAGCAGGCCGCGACGTTCGGGCAGGCGTGCTTTACGCCCGGCATGGTCAAGAACACCTACGGCACCGGCTGCTTCATGCTCATGAACGTCGGCGCGCAACCTGTCGCCTCGCGCAGCCGACTGCTGTCCACCATGGGCTGGACAGGTTCGCCCGCGCAGCACGGGCAGGCCACCTACATCCTCGAAGGCAGCGTGTTCATGGGCGGCGCGTCGGTGCAATGGCTGCGCGACGGACTGGGCATCATCTCGCGCTCCGACGAAGTCGGGGCGCTGGCCGCGCAGGTGGCCGATACCGACGATGTCTTTCTGGTGCCCGCCTTCACCGGCCTGGGCGCGCCGCATTGGGACCCTTACGCCCGCGGCACGTTGGTCGGCATGACGCGCGGCACGACGCGCGCGCACATCGCGCGCGCCACGCTGGAATCGATCGCGCTGCAAAGCGCGGAACTGCTGGACTGCATGAAGTCCGACAGCGGCATTACCCTGTCGGAGCTGCGCGCCGACGGTGGCGCCGCGCGCAACGACCTGCTCATGCAGATGCAGGCCGACCTGCTGGGCGTGCCGGTGGTGCGTCCGCGCGTGCTGGAATCCACGGCTTTAGGTGCCGCGGGGTTGGCGGGACTGGCGGTGGGATTCTGGTCATCGCAAGATGAACTGGCCGGCCATTGGCAGGCGGAGCGCCGCTTCGAGCCCGCCTGGCCCAAGGACAGGCGCGAAGCCCGGATGGCGCGGTGGCGCCAGGCGGTCGAGCACGCCAAGGGTTGGGCCAGGCCCCAGGCCACAAGCGCTTAAGCTCGCACCAACCTGATCCGCGTAATCTCCGAAGGCGCCCACAGGCGTTTGGGCGGCCCCCAGTACCCCGTTCCGCGGCTCACGTACACCCACATGCCCTGATGCAGATACAGCCCCGCCGTGAAAGGCTGCTGCAATCGCACGAAGAACCCCCACGGAAAGAACTGTCCGCCATGCGTATGGCCGGACAATTGCAGCGTATAGCCCAGCGGTGCGGCCGCCATCGCGCTGCGCGGCTGATGCGCGAGCAGGATCTTGACCGCGGCGCTCGCCGACGCGCCTGCCAAAGCGCGGGCCGGATCGCTGCGCTGCATGGCGTCGTGCGACTCCGCCGTGTAGTCGGTAACCCCTGCCACCACCACTTTGTTTCCCGCGATGTCGACGACGGCATGCTCGTTCATCAGCACGCGCAAACCCAGACGGCGAAACTCCCGCACCCAGGCCGAGGCTCCCGAGTAATACTCGTGATTGCCCGTCACCAGATACACCCCGTGCGGCGCGTGCAGATCGGCCAGGGGCTGCGTATGCGCCGACAGCATCTCGACGCTGCCGTCGACCACGTCGCCCGTGACCGCGATCATGTCGGGGCGCTCGGCGTTCACCGCGTCGACGATGGCGCGCACATAGCCCGCCTTGATCGTCGGCCCCACGTGCACGTCGCTGATCTGCACGATGGTGAAATTCTCCAGCGCCTCGGGCAGGCCGGCGACCGGCACGTTCACCGTCACCACGCGCGCCAGGCCGCGGGCATTGATGAACCCGACGACGCTGCTCAGCAAGGCCAGCACCGGCACCAGCAAAGCCGAACCCTCGCGCAGCGACGGCAGGGGCACGCGCGCGCCCACCAGCGAGGCGATCCACGCGATCAGCAGCGCGACGTCGCGCAGCAGCGTGAAAACGAAGAGCGACGAAAAGAACCCGAGCGCCAACAGACCGAACCAGGCCATCGTGCCGCCCCAGGGCCGCGGATGCGATGCCCGGCGACTGAGCATGCCCATGGGAATCAGCACGCACGAGAGCGCCAGCCACAGCCAGCCGCCCGTCGCGATTGCCGCGCCGACCGGCGCGTCGGCGATCAGGCGCAGGCCGACATAGGCGTGCCCGATCGCAATGAGAGTGACGAAGCGCAGAAAAAAAGATGAACGACTTAGAGCCATAGTGCCAGGGCCGGCGCCCGGCTCCTTTCCGCATTGACAGATTCACTAGGCTAACTCAACTTGCACCTCAAAGCCCAAGCGACTACCGTGACCCCATGACCAAGACCGCCACGCCCCTGACGGCCCGCCTGGGCCTGAGCCATCCCATCATCCAGGCCCCCATGGCCGGCACGACCACGCCCGCGCTCGCCGCGGCAGTCAGCAACGCCGGCGCCCTGGGATCGCTGGGCGTGGCCGCGATGCACGCCGACGCCGCGCGCGAAGCCATCAAGCAGACCCGCACGCTCACGCAAGGCGCTTTCAACATCAACCTCTTCTGCCACAAGCCGGCTCAGGCCGACGCCAGGCGCGAGCGCGCGTGGATCGACTATCTCGCGCCCAGCTTCGCCGAATTCGGCGCGCAGCCGCCGGCGCAATTGCGCGAGATCTACGCCAGCTTCATGGTCGACGACGACATGCTGCACATGCTGCTCGACGAACGCCCGGCCGTGGTGAGCTTTCATTTCGGCCTGCCCGACGCCAAGCGCATTGCCGCCCTGCATGCGGCGGGCTGCTACCTCATGGCCACCGCCACCAGCCTGGACGAGGCCCGCCGCATCGAAGCGGCAGGCATCGATGCCATCGTGGCGCAGGGCATCGAAGCGGGCGGCCACCGCGGCATCTTCGACCCCGACGGCCCCGACGAACAACTCGGCACCCTGGCGCTCACGCGCCTTCTGTCCACGCGCCTGTCGCTGCCTGTGATCGCAGCGGGCGGCATCATGGACGGCGCGGGCATCGCCGCCGCGCTGACGCTGGGCGCACAGGCCGCGCAACTGGGCACGGCCTTCGTGTCCTGCCCCGAGTCGAACGCCGACGCCGCCTACCGGCAGGCCCTGCTGGTGCAGGACGACGCTCATGTCACAGTCATGACCCGCTCCATTTCCGGCCGGCCCGCGCGCGGGTTCGCCAACCGGCTCACCGCCCTGGGCGCCGCGCCCGAATGCCCGGTCCTGCCCGACTACCCCGTCGTCTACGATGCGGGCAAGGCCCTGCACGCGGCCGCCAAGGCCCGGGGCAGCGCCGATTTCGCCGCGCAATGGGCCGGCCAGGGTTTTCGCCTGTCGCGCGGCCTGCCCGCCGCCGATCTGGTGCGCACGCTGCGCGCCGAGATCGACGCATAGCACGGCCGCCTCGCCGGCCCCTCATCGCGATGTGCTAAGGTCATGCCGCCCGCCGCCCCTTCCGGGCGGCGGCAAGTTCCATGCTGCTGTTTCTTACCCGCTTTCTCTTCGGCTTCGTCTTATCGCTGGCCAGCGCCGCGCTGCTGGCCGCGGCAACCTGGCTGTGCCTGAAGATACTCGCCCTGGTCATGCTGCTGCCCGTCAGCCGGCGCGCCCAGGACGCCGCCGGCGCCTTGACCGTGCTGGCCGTCATCGCAGCCGCCCTGGCCGCCCTCTACGGCGTCGGCCACATGCTCTATGGCCACATGGGCGCCTGGCCGGGCATCGGCCACTCAGGCTGGCTCGCCGGCCCGCGCCCGATCTCGCCCGAAGCTCTGCTGGGCGCCCTGGTCGGCTTTGGCACGCTGGCCGCGGCGCCGGGCATCTGGCGCGGACTCGTGCAGCTCGCCGCGCCGCGCGCCGGCGAGCCCGCGGCCAAATCGCGCGCCGCCGACAAATCCGCCAAGCCGGCCAAGGCCACCAACAAGGCCGCCGCCCTATCCTCCGCACCCAAGCGCCTGGCCATCCCGCAACTGGGCTGGATGGCGCTGTTCCTGCTTGCTATGGGCGCCATCCTGCTGGTTTTTGCCGTCATCGTCGCCCCCATTGCCATCAAGGGCAGCTTGTCGGCCACCCTGAGCGGCGCCGGCCGCTTGCTGCCCATCTATGCCGGGGCCATGGCGCTGCTCGTCTGCGGCCTGCTGTGCCTGCTGCTTTGGCGGATCTGGCGCCGGGCGCCGGACGCCACTTCGCGCTGATCCCGGAGGGGAGTATTATCCCGGGTCAGCACGGCGGACGCCCTGGCGAGCCCAGGCCCGAAGCTTGCCCGCGCTTGCCATCGCCGTCTGTGCAAAAATTTCATCTCGCCTCTTCCGTTTTTCGCAAAAGGCTCCACGCCGTGACCTTTTCCATCGCCCGCCGCATCCGCGGCAGTATCCCGATCGCCAGCCTTGTTGTCGCCGCTCTGTTGAGCGGCGCGGCCTACGCGCAATCGCAGCCTGCACAATCCGCGCAGCAGCCCCCCATCCCGAAAGTGGATACGACCAACGCGGAAGTCATCCGCATCGAGGTTCCGCCCGAGCAGGCCAAACCCGCGGTCAAGCCCGAAGCCCCCAAGCCCAGGCCCAAACCCGCCGAACCCAAGCCGCGCGCCCAGGCCCCGGTCGAGCACAAGGCCGCGGCCAAACCCGCCGAGCACAAGACCGAGCCGGAAGCCGCCAAGGCGCCCTCCCGCTTCGCTTTCGCCGAAGTGGAAAACATGGCTCACCACCTGGCTTCGGAGCGCTACAAGCAGCCCACGCCCAATCTGCCCGAAAAACTGCAGGACCTGAAGTACGCCAATTATCAAAACGTCCAGTTCCGCGAAGACCACTCGCACTGGATCAACGACGGCTCGGCCTTCCGTCTGGGCTTCTATCCCGAAGGCATGCATTTCAACGTGCCCGTCGAGATCAATGAAGTCGACGAGCACGGCGCCTCGCATCCGATCAAGTTCGATCCGGACGACTTCAACTACGGCGATCTGAAGATCGATCCCAAGCTGCTCAAGGACCTGGGCTTTGCCGGCTTCAAGATCCTGTATCCGGTCAACTCGGTGCTCAAGCCCAACGACGAGCTGGCCTCGTTTCTGGGCGCCAGCTATTTCCGCGTGATCGGCCGCGGCATGACCTACGGCCTGTCGGCCCGCGGCCTGGCCATCGACACGGCGCTGCCGTCCGGCGAAGAGTTTCCGGCCTTTCGCAAGTTCTGGATCGTCAAGCCCGCAAAGACCGCCTCCGATCTCATCGTCTACGCGCTGCTCGATTCGCCGCGCGCCACCGGTGCCTATCAGTTCGACTTTCACCCCGGCGTCGACACCATCGTGAACGTGAAGGCGCGCATTTATCTGCGCGACCGCGTGGGCCGCCTGGGCATTGCGCCGCTGACCAGCATGTTCCTGTATGGCTCCAATCAGCCGTCGACCACGACCAACTACCGCCCCGAGATGCACGACTCCGACGGCCTGGCCATGCACACGGGCAAGGACGAATGGCTGTGGCGTCCGCTGAACAATCCGAAGCGGCTGGCCGTGAGCGCCTTCGCCATGGAAAGCCCGCGCGGCTTCGGCCTGCTGCAGCGCGCGCGCAGCTTCTACAACTACGAAGACCTCGACGATCACTACGAAAAGCGCCCCAGCCTGTGGATCGAACCCATCGGCGACTGGGGCAAGGGCAGCGTGCAACTGGTCGAGATCCCCACGCCCGACGAAACCAACGACAACATCGTGGCTTTCTGGGTGCCCGACGCGCTGCCCAAGCCGGGCACGCCGCTGGACGTCGAATACCGCATGACCTGGACGCTGAACAACCAGAATGCCCACAAAACGCCGCTCGCCTGGGTCATGCAGACGCGCCGCTCGCGCGACGAAGTCAAGGGCCCCGACCTGATCCGCCGCAGCGACGGCAGCACGACCTTCATCGTCGACTTCGTCGGCTCCTCGCTCGAAAACCTGCCGGCCGACGCCACCGTCACCGCCAACGTCTCGTCCAACGATAACGGCCAGATCGTCGAAAACACGGTGCGCCCCAACCCCGTTACCGGCGGCCGCCGGCTGACTGTGCGCGTGAACGTCAAGGACCCGGCCAAGCCGGTGGAAATGCGCGCCACGCTCATGAGCGGCCAGACGCCGCTGTCGGAAACCTGGTCCTATCAAATGCCGCCCAGCAGCAATGAGCCTGAATCCAAATAAGGACGACGGCCTGATCCACGGCTACCTCCAGCGCCTGCCCCTGCCCGAGGCCCAGCGCCAGGTACTGGAGCGCCAGATCGAACAAGCCGTTGCCCAGGGCGAAGACCCCTGGACGGCCCTGCACGAGGCCATAGGCCAGCACGGCACGGTCACCGAACCGTCCATGGCTTCGGAAGGCCAACGACTGATGCTGGGCGTCGGCGCGGGCCCCCTGGCCGCCGGCGTCATGCACAGCGATGCCTCCGGCGCCGAGATCGCAGCCATGCCGCCGCACGCGCGCTCGTCGCTGGTGCCCGTGCCCTGGGTCACCAATCCGCTGGTGCGCATGTGGCGCCGCCTGCGCGACGGCCGTCCGCCCGCGCCCCCCATTACCCGCGCCACCCTGCACGACGACGACGGCGCCCCCTGGCGCCGCGCCGGCAGCCGCCGCCGCATGGTCCTGCTCGCGGGCGTGACCGTGCAGACCGCCGTGGCCACCTGGTACATGAAGGGCGTGCTGCCCTATCAGGGCGGCAACCTGCTCGAAATCCTCATCCTCATTCTTTTCGCGCTGCTGTTCGGCTGGGTCTCGTCCGGCTTCTGGACGGCCATGATGGGCTTTCTGCAGCTCATGATCGGCCGCGACCGATACAGCATCTCCGCGCGCGGCCTGTCCGGCGCGCCGCTGCCCGAGAAAGGCGCGCGCTGCGCGCTGGTCATGCCCATCTGCAACGAAGACGTCGCGCGCGTCTTCGCCGGCCTGCGCGCTACCTACGAATCGCTCGCCCGCACCGACTCGCTCAAGAATTTCGACGTCTTCGTGCTGTCGGACAGCTACAAGGCCGACATCTGTATCGAAGAGCAGAAGGCCTGGCTGCAGCTGTGCAAGGCGGTGAGCGGTTTCGGCCGCATCTTCTATCGCCGGCGCCGGCGCCGCGTCAAGCGCAAGAGCGGCAACATCGACGATTTCTGCCGGCGCTGGGGCGCGCACTACCAGTACATGGTGGTGCTGGACGCCGACAGCGTCATGACCGGCGAGTGCCTCAAGTCGCTGGTGCAACTCATGCAAGCCAACCCCACGGCCGGCATCATCCAGAGCGCGCCGCAGGCCAGCGGCATGGACACCCTCTACACCCGCATCCAGCAGTTCGCCACGCGCGTCTACGGCCCGCTGTTCACGGCCGGCATGCATTACTGGCAGCTGGGCGAGTCGCACTACTGGGGGCACAATGCCATCATCCGCCTGGCGCCCTTCATGGAGCACTGCATCCTGGCGCCGCTGCCGGGCAAGGGCTCGTTCGCCGGCGCCATCCTGTCGCACGACTTCGTCGAGGCTGCGCTGATGCGCCGCGCCGGCTGGGGCGTCTGGATCGCCTACGACATGCCGGGCAGCTACGAAGAACTGCCGCCCAACCTGCTCGACGAGCTGCAGCGCGACCAGCGCTGGTGCCACGGCAACCTGATGAACTTCCGGCTGTTCCTGATCGACGGCTTTCACCCGGTGCACCGCGCGGTGTTCCTCACCGGGGTGATGTCCTATCTGTCGGCGCCGCTGTGGTTCCTCTTCATGGCCCTGTCCACCGCGCTTCTGGCAGTGCACACGCTGACCGAGCCGCAATACTTCGTCGAGCCGCGCCAGCTCTTTCCGATCTGGCCGCAATGGCATCCCGACAAGGCCATCGCGCTCTTTTCCACCACCTTCGTGCTGCTCTTCCTGCCCAAGGTGCTGGCCCTGTTGCGCATCTGGTTCCGCGACCCGCAAGACTACGGCGGCCGCATCAAGGCGCTGCAGAGCATGCTGCTCGAAGTGGTGTTCTCGATGCTGCTCGCCCCCGTGCGCATGCTCTTTCACACCCGCTTCGTGGTGGCGGCCTTCCTGGGCCTGAAGGCCAAGTGGGTCTCGCCCCACCGCGACGCGCAGGACACGCCCTGGGGCGAATCCATCCGCCGGCACGCCTCGCAGACCCTGCTGGGCATTGCCTGGGCCGCGCTGGTGGCCTGGCTCAACCCGATCTTCCTGACGTGGATGACCCCCATCCTGGCGGCCTGGCTGCTCATCATCCCGCTGTCGGTGTATTCCAGCCGGCTCGAGCCGGGCTTGCAGAGCATCAGGCGCAACCTCTTTCGCATCCCCGAAGAAATGCGTCCGCCCCAGGAGCTGCAGGACACGCACCTCTACACGCACGCCGCGCGCGACAACAGCAAAGAAGACCCGACCTTCGACGACGCGGTCATCGACCCGGTCGTCAACGCCATGGCCTGCGCCATGGGCACGGCCCGCCACCGTCCCGTGCCGGCCAACCTGGCCGCGCGCCGCGCGCTGGTCTACCAGGCCGCCGAGAACATCGCCGACCTGACCGAGCCGCAGCGCCTCAAATTGCTGGACGACCCCATCGCCATGGCGCAGCTGCACCGCCTGGCGTGGATCAGGCACGAACCCGAAGCGGCCTGAGCGCCCGGCTGAAATCCCGGCGCGCAAAAAAAATGGGCCAACGCAATGTCGGCCCATTTTTTTGCGATCGCACCCTTACGCGAACGCCAGCAATTTAGCGGCCAGTTCCTCGGGGGCGCTCACCATGGCGTCGTGCCCCGTGGCGATCTCGTCCCAGGCCCAATCCTCCTGCTTCCTGACGAAGTCGCGACTCTCCTGCAGCGGCGCGTATACCGGATCGACGCACTGGATATAAACCTTGGGCAGCGCACCGCCGGGCGCGCCTTTGACGACCATGGGGTCGGTAAAGGTCCTGAACGGATGCGGCGTGCAATGACGTTCGATGAACGCGGCCTGCTCGGGATCGGACACCCCCAAGGCACGCGCCGACGGCGGCGGAATCGACAGCCCGCGGCTGGTGTCCAGCGCCAGCTTCGTGCGCTTGGCGACGACCTCGGCAGGCAAGCCCGAGAACGCCGATTCGCCATCGGACAGCACCATTGCGTCCAGGAACACCAGCTGGCGTATCCGCTGCGGCACGCGGTCGGCCGCACCGATCAAGGACAAACCGCCGAAGCTGTGCCCCACCAGAATCACGTCGGCCAGATCGTTCTGCTCGAAGACGTCGACGACGTCCTGGATGAACACCTGCAGATCGATCTCGGGCGACAGCAGATGCGCCCGTTCACCGAGCCCGCTGAGCGTCGGCGCGAACACCCGGTGCCCGTGCGAGCGCAGGATCCGCGCCACGGAATCCCAGCACCAGCCGCCATGCCAGGCGCCGTGCACCAGCACATAGCTGCGAGGCTTGGAAGTATTCGCCGAACGGCCGGCCGGGTCGGACATGGTTTGTTCTCCTTTTCCATGGCGCGATGCGCGCCGTGGCGCTCGTCAGGTATCGGCGAGCAGATCGCGCTCGTTCAGAAGCGCATAAGCGATTTCGGGCCGGCGCTCCAGGCCGCGGCGTATGGCCGCCGGAATGGCCCGCCGCGTCTTGCTGCACAGGCCCGGCATGTCTTCGATGCGGATCTCGAAGCCGCGCGCCGTGCGCACTTCGTTGGTGCCCGGCGCAATGTGCACCACGATGCCCAGCAGGTCCAGCATCTTCACCTGCATGCGCCGCAGTTCGGCCAGGGTCTGGACGCTTTCCAGATGCTCGATCAGCTTGTTTTCCTCGGCCTTGGTGAGCAGCAGGATGCGCTGATCCGACCGCGGATCCGCCAATAGCGTCTCGCGATTGCAGACACAGGCGCCGGGCGGGCAGGCAGTGCGGATGGGCAGACTAGAATGCATGACGGAACGCAAGAAAGACTCTCATCGTAATCCAAATCGCATGCTCCCAATCACGCCTGGCCGCGCCATGCATACCGCGCCCTCCTTTCCCATCGGCACGCCCGTCGACCTCGGCGGCGAACGGCGCCGGTGGTTCTCGTATCAAGACATCGAGAACATCGCCCTGCACCATCGCCGCGAAGTCATGGCCTGCCGCTACGACGCCATCGTCGGGTTGGCACGCGGCGGCCTGTACCTGGCCACCATGCTCAGCCAGATGACCGGCATCGCGCATGCCACGGCTTATTACGATCGAGCCGCCGGCACGGCGCACCTGCACAACCTGCCCGCGCATCGCCCCATGCGCCTGCTGCTGGCGGAAGACGTGGCCGGCAAGGGCCATACGCTCGAGCGAGTGCGGCACGCGCTCGAGCAGCGCGGCGCCAGCGTGGATCTCATGGTGATCTGCTGGGACGACCTGAGCCGGCATGTGCCCGACTACTACGGCGTCAAACTCGCCGCGGGCGAACGCTACCTCTTTCCCTGGGAGCGCTCGCAGCTGGCCCACACTTCGCCCGAGCGCACCGGCCACGACGACCTGGCCGGCTGGCTCACCGCCTTCGACCTTGACGGCGTCTTCCTGGAGGACGTCCCCGTGGACCTGTATGCCAGCGACCTGCAGGCCGCGCTGGCCGCGCGCGACAACCTGCCGGCCTTGCCGGCGCATCCCGACTGGCGCAGCGGCGGCCTCATCATTTCGGGCCGGCTGGAAAGCGATCGCGATCGAACCGAAGCCTGGCTCGCCCGCCACGGCCTGGCCCCGTCCCGCATGCTGCTGCGGCCGTCGCTGGACATTGCGCCGGCCGAATTCAAACGCCGCATGCTGATCGAGCTGGGCATCACCGAATACATCGAAAGCGAACTGGCGCAGGCCGAGCACATCGCCAGCCTGCCGCACGTGGTGGTGTGGCATTACGACTGCCGCGATCGGCGCAGCCGACGCATCGCCTGCCCGCCTGATCAAGCGCGGGTACACCCTTGATAGGGATTTCGTAATTTCCCGCCGGAATCCTCCTAGAATGTGGCCCTGGCCTTCCGCACCCACTCACGAGACACCATGCAAGAGCAGGTATTGACGATCGCCCAGATCGAAAAGATTTTCGCCGCGAATCGTGAGCAAACCGCCGCACAAGTCGCGCAAGGCGTATCCGACCTGCCCGAAACCCTACGTCCCGCTTACGAGCGGGCCCTTGCCTACGCGCCGGGGCAGGTGGAAAAAGTCCGCCAGCGCCTGGCCGCGGACCGCTCGACCTTGTCCGTCCTGGTCAAGGCCACGCAAGACGAGAACCTGCCACGCGAAACCCGCATGGCCTGGCTGCGCGAGCTGACCGAGCGCCTGAACCAGATCGCAGAGCCCCTGTCGGCCTGCATGACCAGCCACTGCTCGCATTGCTGCTATACGCCCGTGACCATTACCCGGATCGAAGCGCAGCTCATCGGCAAAGCCATCGGCGTCACGCCCGAATCGCCGCCGTCCCAAGCCGATGTTGCGCGCCAGACCGAATCCGCCGCGGCATCGCGGCCGGGCATGGGGCACACCTACGACTGGCCCTGCCCCTTTCTCGCCACGGAACCCAGCCTGCCTCCCGGCAAGGGCGGCAAATGCTCGATCTACGAGCATCGCCCCATGGTTTGCCGCAGTTGCCTGAGCATGGCGCCTTCGGACAAACTTTGCGAACTGCAACCCGATCACCTGGTTCCCATCCCGCTTTTCGACGCGCGCGTGCCGCATCTGCTGGCCGCGCAAATCGGTGAAATGGATGTCGCAGACATCCGGGACTTCTTCCCGAGAGGCTTGTCATGACCGTATTGCGCCGTACCAAGATCGTCGCCACCCTGGGCCCCGCCACGTCGTCGTCCGAACGCATCGAGGCGCTGGTGCGCGCGGGCATGGACGTGGCCCGCCTGAATTTCTCGCACGGCAGCGCCGACGATCACCGCGAACGCGCGCGACTGGTGCGCGAAGCCGCCGCCAAGTACGGGCGTTTCGTAGCCTTGATGGGCGACCTGCAAGGGCCCAAGATACGCATCGCCCGTTTCACCCAAGGCAAGATCGTGCTGAAAGTCGGCGCGGCCTTCACGCTGTCCAACAGCCACCCTCACGATGCGGGCAACGCCGACATCGTCGGCATCGAATACCCCGAGCTGGTGCACGACTGCCGCCCCGGCGACGAACTGCTGCTGGACGACGGACGCGTGGTGCTGCGCGTGGACAGCGTGGGCGCCGACAGCGTACAGACCACCGTCACGATCGGCGGTCCGCTGTCGAACAACAAAGGCATCAACCGCCGCGGCGGCGGCCTCTCGGCGCCCAGCCTCACCGACAAAGACCGCGCCGACATCAAGATCGCGGCGGATCTGCAGCTGGACTACATCGCGGTGTCCTTCCCGCGCTACGGCTCGGACATCGACGAAGCGCGCGCGCTGGTGCGCGCCGCCGGCAGCCAGGCCTGGATCGTCGCCAAGATCGAGCGGGCCGAAGCCGTGGCCGACGACGAGGCGCTCGACTCGCTCATCCGCGCCAGCGACGGCGTCATGGTGGCGCGCGGCGACCTGGGCGTGGAAGTGGGCGATGCCGAGCTCGTCGGCATCCAGAAGCGCATCATCCAGCACGCCCGCACGCTGGACAAAACGGTGATCACCGCCACGCAGATGATGGAGTCGATGATCTCCAGCCCACTGCCCACGCGCGCCGAAGTCTCGGACGTGGCCAACGCGGTGCTGGACTACACCGACGCCGTGATGCTGTCGGCCGAAAGCGCGTCCGGCCAATATCCCATCGAGGCGGTCGAGGCCATGGCCCGCGTCTGCCTGGGCGCCGAGAAAAACCCCTCGACCACGCATTCGCATCACCGGCTGGAAGAAACCTTCTCGCGCTGCGATGAGACCATCGCGTTGGCCGCGATGTACGCGGCCAACCATTTCCCCGGCATCAAGGCCGTCATCGCCATGTCGGAAAGCGGCCATACGCCGCTCATCATGTCGCGCATCCGTTCGGGCGTGCCGATCTACTGCTACAGCCCGCACCCCATCACGCAGAATCGCGTCGCGCTTTTCCGCGGGGTGTACACCGTTCCCTTCGACCCGACGGCCTACGATCCGGCCGAACTCAGCGACGCGGCCATCGCCGAACTCAAGAAGCGTGGCCTGGTGAACACCGGCGACTGGGTCATCCTGACCAAGGGGGACGTCTACCGCGACAGCGGCGGCACGAACGGATTGAAGATCCTGCCGGTGGAGTAAGCGGTCCGGCGGTCCGGCGGCTCACCGCCTGGCGCCGTCGCCGAACACCGGCAAACGCCAGCCGAAGTACAACGAGGCAAGGCGCACCAGGACGCACACGGCCGTGGCGAACCACGGCGTCCACCAGTCTATCCAGCCCGCGTAGATGAACCCCACCTGCACCGCCGCGCCCAGCAGCGCGGCCAGGGCATAGATGTCTCTTTCGAGAATGGCGGGCACGCGCGAGAGCAGCACGTCGCGCATCACGCCGCCGCCGACCGCGCTGACCGTGCCCAGAAGAATCGCGAGCTCGACGCTCTGCCCGTACACGAGCGACTTTTCCGCGCCCGACACGGCGAACAGGCCCAGCCCGATGGCGTCGAAGAAAAGCACCGGCTGGCGCAGGCGCCGGACCTGCGGATACGCGATGATCGCCAGCGCCGACGCCGCCAGAGAAACCGCCAGGTAGTGCCAGTTCGACAAGCCCACCGGCGGCGTCGCGCCGATGCAGACATCGCGCAAAATGCCCCCGCCGCACGCCACCGTGAACGCGACCGACACAATCCCGAACAGATCGAGCCGCTTCTGCCGCGCGGCCACCGCGCCGCTGACGGCGAACGCGAAGGTGCCGACCAGATCGAGAAAGGCGTAGACCGCGTGGACGTGGGGATGCACGATGGACTTTCCTTTTTTGAGCCGGCCGGCCCGCTATTCGAACACCACGTCCTTGCTCTGGACCACGCCGCCCGAACGCCCCGGCGCCCTTTGATTGCGCCAGTACATATTGGTGTGATCGATGACCGCTTCCGGCGCCGGCGCGCCCCTATCCGTCATATCGACCGTCGTATGCGCGTCCCCGACCAGCACCGCGTCGTAGCCGCGGGCGAACGCGCCATGCAGCGTCGAACGCACGCACATATCGGTCTGCGCCCCGGTCACGATGAGCTTGCCCACGCCCAGCCTGGACAGCACCGTTTCCATATCGGTGCCTTCGAACGCATCGCGATAGCCCTTTTCGACGATCGCCTCGCCTGGCGCCGGCGCCAGCTCGGCGACGATCTGCCATGCCTGGCTGCCCGCTTTCAATTCTTCGTCTTGATGGCGGACCCAGACGACCGGCACGCGGGCCTGCCGCGCCCGTTCGACGAGCAAGCCGACCGTGCCGAGCACTTCATCGCGCCGACAGGCCTGCGCCACGACGTCGTTTTGAAGATCGATCACGACGAGAGCGGTATGGGGACGATCGATCAGCGCAGTCATGGGCAAAAACCGAAAAAGTTGGAATTGCGGATTTTAGTGTGAAATAGCGCCGTGGCCGAGAGCGCGCAAACCCCGCTGCGCCCCATTGCGCATCACCCCAACCCGATACGAACACGTTGCATGAACAGAAAAAAGGCCACCCTGACCGGGCTCATCGCCGTCCTCTTGTGGAGCGCGATCGTCGGCCTGATCCGCGGCGTGAGCGAGAGCCTGGGCGCCACAGGCGGCGCGGCCATGATCTATACGGTGGGCGCTTTTTTTCTGCTGCTCTCGGTCGGCTTGCCCAAGCTGAGCACCTTCCCGCGCCGCTATCTGTGGTGTGGCGGACTGCTCTTCGTGTCTTACGAACTTTGCCTGTCCTTGTCCATCGGCTATGCCCATAGCGGCAGGCAAGCCATCGAAGTGGGCATGGTGAACTATCTATGGCCCACCTTCACGATGGTATCGGCCATTCTGTTCAACAAGCATCGCGCCAACCTGCTGATCGTGCCTGGCTTACTGCTTTCCATGATCGGCATCTGCTGGGTGCTGGGCGGGGCGCACGGATTCGACCCCGCCGAGATGCTGGCCAATATTCAGGACAACCCGCTCAGCTACGGCCTGGCCTTTCTCGGGGCCGTCATCTGGGCCGCGTATTGCACCGTCACGGCACGCATCGCCAACGGCAAAAACGGCGTGACGCCCTTCTTCATGATGGTCGCCGCCGTGCTGTGGATCAAATACCTGAGTTCCGGCGGCGGCGCGATGACCTTCAACCTGCAGGCGATTGTCTATCTCGCCCTGGCCGCCGCCGCGATGGGATTTGGCTACGCGGCCTGGAACGTGGGCATCTTGCACGGCAACGTCACGGTGCTGGCCGGCGCGTCCTACTTCATCCCGGTCATTTCCGCGGCCTTGGCCGCCAGGCTGCTGCATGCGCCGCTCTCGACCAATTTCTGGCTGGGCGCGTGCATGGTGTGCGGCGGCTCCATACTGTGCTGGGTGGCCACGCGCGGCCGGGCCAGGCAGACGTCCGCCCAAACGGAGCCTGGCCACTAGGGCCTGCCGGACCGATCACGCGGCAGGCGCTTCGCGCAAAGCGAGCGCCCAGTCCCCCGAGAAGACAAAATGGGGGAAAGTCACCCACTGCTCGATGAGAATGCGCACGATGGCCTGGCATGGCCCGGAGAACGGCGCGGGCTGCTCGGGCTCGCCGCGATGGCAGCGGCCCTGCCACGCCAGCGAGACCATCATGGCGGCCAATGCAAAAACCGCCGCCGTCCACATGCCAAGCAGCAGAGCGGCGACCAGCGCCGCATTACCCGCAATAAACACCGGCACGGCCACGAGATGCGCAAGCAGGGTGCCGCGCAAGCGATGCTTGCTCGCGTAGTCCAGGCGCTGCCGTTCGATGAGTTCCATGATGTGCATTTGCGTATATCCTTTACAGTGCGAAGAAACCGGTAAACCCTGGGCAGCAGCCTAAACACGGACGCGCATCCTGTCTTGAACGTTCTGGCTGTCCCGCATTGACCATGCTCATTGCACCGAATTCCGGCGCGTTTCCGTGGCCCACCGCGATGATCGTGTGGGGCGCGGGGGACGCCACCAGCGAGCATCGGCACCACAGCATCCAGCTCGTCCTGGCGCTGACGGACGGCCTGCGCGTACGCCGCGGCGAGGACGAATCCTGGCGCGACTGCGACGCCGCCCTGGTGCGCGCGAACGCGCCGCACGCAGTGGACGCCCGCGGCGTTACGGTGCTGATCGGTTTCGTCGAACCGGAAAGCCGGCTGGGCGCGGCGCTGGCGGAACGCGCCGGCGCGGACATCACGCTTATCCCGCGGGACGAAGCAACACGCTGGCGCGACGCGATCTGCGCGGCGGGCGTGCCGAGCGATGCGCAAATCAAAAAGTGGCTCGAAACGGATCTGCGGGGCTACATCCCCCAACCCACCCTGCACCCGGGCGTGCGGCGCGTCCTGCGCCACATCCGCGACCATCTGCAGGAACCCGATGCGCTATCGCTGAACGCACTGGCCGCCGTGGCAGACCTGTCCGCGTCCCGCTTGATGCACGCCTTTACCGACTCGATGGGCATCGCGCTGCGCCCCTACCTGCTCTGGCTGCGCCTGCAACTGGCCTGCGGCGAGCTCACGCGCGGCGCAGGCGCGACCGAAGCGGCGCTGCAGGCCGGCTTCGCCGACGCCGCCCACCTGAGCCGCACCTGCCGGCGCATGCTCGGCACCACGCCAACGGCCATCGCCGCGAGCCACGCGCGCGGCAACACCTGATAAACCTGCTCCATCCGAAGCACAGCCCGCTCGCACAGCGCGGATCCGCAGTGTCTGCGCGACGGGATGAGTGGAGGAATGCAAAGAGATCACGCGTGCACCGCGCCGCCTTCGTTCCGATGCTGGTAATGCCATTCCTGCGTGATTCCGCCATAGCCATAACCCACCGCGGAGCAGTCGATGACATGCACGTTCGAGTGCGGGTGGACGTTGCCGATCAGCTCCGCCAACAGGGCGAACGCCTGCCTTTGATATGCGATCTTCTGGTCCCGCGTATTGGTGCCTTCGGTAATCGTCACTTCAAGGCGGAAGGAATTCCGGTCCAACGCCGCAAGCGACGTGCCGGCGATGAACCCTTGATCGTGGGGCACGTAGTCGATCGTGACCGTGTTTCTGCGTGGATCCTTTTCGAGGACGGCGCAAGTGAGTTCCGTCAGATTCTTGGCAAAGCGTTCGGACAGCGCGGGATCGGCTCGGCCGCTAAGCGTCAATTTGATGCCAGGCATGCTTATCTCCTTTTGATCAGCACAGCGTCATCTTGGCATCATGCTTTCCACATGAAAACCGGGAATATATGATGCTATCCATCATTAAATGAGATGGATAACATTATGCGCCGATTCGACCTAGAACTGCTGAACACGCTGGCCGCCGTTGCCGGCACGGGCAGCCTGTCCGCCGCCGCGGCACAGCTATACCGTTCGCAATCGGCGGTCAGCGAGCAGATCCGCAAGCTCGAAGAATCGTGCGGCCTGACGCTGTTCACCCGCGGCAAGAAAGGGGCTACGCTCACACCCGCCGGCGAACGGCTGCTGGAACATGCCCGCCAATTGCTCGACCTGAACGACCGCGCCTGGCGCGACATGCAAGGTTTGTCGCTCAGCGGAGACTTGCGTCTGGCGATCACCGACTATTTCCGGCCCAACGACATCGCAGCCGTGCTCAAGCGCCTGGGCTATCAGTATCCCGCCTTGCGCTTGCATGTGTCGATCCGCAAGAGCGCCTTGATCGAGGCCGAGGCAGGCCAGGGCGACTTCGATCTGGGACTGTCCATGCGCGTGATGGACGCGAAGTACCGGCGGCCGGCGGCGAAAATGGCCGGGTTTTCGACTATCCGGATCCGGCGCGAGCCGTTGATCTGGGTCGCTGCGCCCACGTTCGAATGGCCTGAAGAACAGAGCGGGCCGTTGGTCGCACTGCCGGACAGCTGCTCGCTGCAGCAGTACGTGCGCGACAAATTGAACGCGGCAAAGACTGGTTACTTCATGTCAGAGGCGGCGTCGCGGGTGCGGGTCTTGCATTGTGGCTTTTGGGGCGGGCGGAGATTCTCCTGCCTGCAGGCCTCCGGGGTG
>CALGFL010000062.1 GCA_937881145.1 uncultured Bordetella sp. | reverse complement strand
CATGTACTAGACGCCGACGGTTGCCTGCGCCGCGGCGACCTGGGCTATATGGACCCGCGCTGTTACGTCTTCCTGGTCGATCGCAAGAAAGACATGATTTTGGTGTCCGGCTTTAACGTCTATCCCAACGAAGTCGAGGACGCCGTATCGCTGCACCCTGGCGTGCGGGAAGTGGCCGCCATCGGCGTGCCGAGCGAGCACTCCGGCGAGGTCGTGAAAATCATCGTCGTGCGCAAGGATCCGAATCTCACCGCCGAAGCGCTGATCGAGCACTGCCGGGGCCACCTCACCAACTACAAGGTGCCGCGCGTGGTGGAGTTCCGCGATGAGCTGCCGCACACCAACGTGGGCAAGGTCCTGCGCCGCGCATTGAAGGAAAGCTGATATGAAACGACACCCACGCTCACTGCGTTCGCTGCCCCCCGCGGGGGCGTGTCAGCCCCTTGGGGCGGCCCGGCGGAGCTGACATGCCCATCCCCGCCTCGCTGCAGGGCAAGCTGGCCCTGCCGGCCGTCGCCGCGCCCATGTTCATCGTGTCCAATCCGGCGCTGGTCATCGCCCAGTGCCTGGGCGGCATCGTCGGCAGCTTCCCCGCTCTCAATGCCCGTCCGCAGGAAACGCTGGAGGCCTGGCTCACGCAGATCGAAGACGCGCTGGCCGCGGCACGCGCCGCCGATCCGGCCCGCATCGTCGCGCCCTACGCCGTCAATCAGATCGTGCATCACAGCAACGCCCGCCTGGAGCACGACATGGAAGTCTGCGTGCGCCACCAGGCGCCCATCGTCATCACCAGCCTGCGTGCGCCCGACGCTGTGGTGCCGCACGTGCATCGCTACGGCGGCCTGGTGTTCCACGACGTCGTCAGTGTGCGCCATGCCGAGAAAGCGCTGGAGGCCGGCGTGGACGGCCTCATACTGGTGTGCGCGGGCGCGGGCGGCCACGCAGGCACGCTCAGCCCCTTCGCCCTGGTGCGCGAAGTGCGCCGCTTCTACGATGGCCCGCTCATCCTGTCCGGCGCCATCGCCCACGGCGCGTCCATCCTGGCCGCGCAAGCGCTGGGCGCCGACCTGGCCTATATAGGCACCCGCTTCATCGCCACCCGCGAGGCCAACGCGACGGATGCCTACAAGCAGGCCCTGGTCGACAGCGCGGCACTGGACATTGTCTATACCCCGTATTTCACGGGCATCCCGGGCAACTACCTCAAAGCCAGCATCCTGGCCGCCGGGCTGGATCCGGACAACCTGCCCCCGCGCGACAAAAGCGCCGCGGACTTCGGCAGCAAGGCCGCGCAAGCCAAGGCCTGGCGCGACATCTGGGGCGCGGGCCAGGGCGTGGGGCAGATCGACGCCATTGCCGACACCGCCGGCCTGATCGAACAACTCAAGCGCGAATACCGCGCGGCGCGGCAGGCCCAGATCGACAATACCGCCGTATTTTCGGGTTGATTTAGTTTTGTTGTATAGTGGCGGGCTTGCCGTGGCTCAATGGCAGAGTGGTCATGCAGCGGATTGCAAATCCGTGTACGTCGGTTCGATTCCGGCTTGAGCCTCCAGCAAAATCAAGGCCCTCAGAGATGAGGGCTTTTTGCTGTCCGGGGATATCCTGACATTATTTCCCGTCAGGCACATCGCCCGCTCGGCCAACCGACTCCAGACACCCGGCCAGGCGCCGTTACCTCGCGAAACTCAGGCCCATTCCGGCCAGCGCGCCCAGCACGACCACCAGCAAGGGCGGCGCGCGCCAGGCCAGCAGAAGCACAAAACCCGCCGCGGCAACCGCGAAATCCGTTGGCTTTTGCACCGCGCTAGTCCAGACCGGGTTGTAGAGTGCGGCGCCCAGCAGGCCGACGACCGCGGCATTGGTGCCGCGCATCGCCGCCTGCGCGGCTGGCCGCGACCGCAGGGTGTGCCAGAAGGGCAAGGTTCCCAATAGACAGAGTACGCCCGGCACGAAAATCGCGAACAATGCGATGACCGCGCCGGCAACGCCGGCCGGCGGTATGCCGGCAACCGCGCCGAGATAGGCCGCGAAGGTAAAGAGAGGGCCGGGCACGGCCTGGGCGGCGCCGTAGCCGGCCAGGAAGGCGCCATCCGAAACCCAGCCCGGCGTGACGACCGCATCGTGCAACAAGGGCAGGACCACATGGCCGCCGCCGAATACCAGGGCGCCGGAGCGGTAGAACGCATCGAACAACGCCAGCGGACCTGCCGGCGTGGGCACGAAGGCCAGCGCCAGCAGCCCGAAAAAGGCAGCCAGGAAACATAACCCCAGACCCTTCGATACCGGCATGACGAAGGTGTCGTGCGTCGCCTGCGCCTCGCTGCCGCACAGCAGCCAACCAGCGAAGCCGCCAGCGACGATGACTCCGATCTGGAAAAACGATGAGGGCGCAACCAGCATCACGATCAGCGCGACTGTCGCGATCGAGGCGCGCACCCGGTCTGCACACAGGTTGCGCGCCATGCCCATCACCGCCTGCGCCACGATCGCCACCGCGACGAGCTTGAGCCCGTGCAGCAGTCCGGCGCCCATCTGAGAGCCTGCGATGCTGCCCGCGCCATAGGCGAACAGGATAAGCAGCGCCGCCGAGGGGAGTGTGAATCCGGTCCAGGCGGCCAACCCACCCAGCAGGCCGCCGCGCATCAGGCCGATGCCAAAGCCGGTCTGACTGGAGCCAGGGCCGGGGAGAAACTGCGACAGCGCAACCAAATCCAGATAAGCCCGTTCGGACAGCCATTTGCGGCGCTCGACGAATTCCGTGCGGAAATAGGCCAGATGGGCGACCGGTCCGCCGAAGCAGGTGCAGCCCAGGCGAGCGAAAACAAGCAGGATTTCCAGTGCGGAACTGCGCCGTGTGCCGGCCATCGCGTTCATCGACATAGGGGGTCGGGGATATTCATGAGTCGGTTGTGAGTGTGGGGAAATTTACTATCTTGCGCGGTACCCGCGTGGTCAAATTCCGGACACCGCTTCCCGATCGGCATGACGCGGTTGCATAAGCCGCGGGAAGATATCTCGCCGGCATGCCGAATTTCGGCCTATCGGCGATCAGCGCGGGATACACTGGTTCTCCAGCAGTTTCAGGCGACGCGTGATGAATGATTCCAATACTGTTTCGCCGGAGCCTGTTGCTTCGACTCGAATTGTCGCCATCGGCGCGTCTGCCGGCGCGCTTCATGCGTTAAGCCGTTTTTTTCGCGCAGCGGCCGCCATTCCGCAAGACATTGCTTTCGTGGTCGTGGTTCATCTGGCGCCCGATGCCGAAAGCCATCTGCCGGACTTGCTGGCCAAAGACACCTCTTTTGCCGTATCGACCATCGAAGACGGCGCAGTGCCGCGCCCGGGGCACGTCTACGTCATTCCGCCCAAAGTATCCGTCGTTATCGAACAGGGCGCATTTGGTTTGCGGCCCGCTGCCGGGCGCCCTGCCATTCCGATGCCGATCGACGATTTCTTCACATCGCTGGCCGCGGATCAGGGCGATCGCGCGATCGGCATTGTTCTGACGGGGGCGAACGCAGACGGTTCGGCGGGCCTGCGGGCCATCAAGGCCGAAGGCGGCATGGTAATGGCTCAGACGCCCGATACGGCCGAACAGGATTCGATGCCCACGCATGCGATCGCAACGGGGCTGGTCGACTACGTGCTGCCCATCGAGCAGATGCCGGAGACGCTGTTTGACTACATCGCACGCTCCCTCAGCGCGATCGCGCCAATCCCTGGCAATGCGCAGGCGCCTGTCGATCTGGATCCGGTGCTCGAAGCGCTGGCAGCTACCGGCTCCGACTTTCGAGGCTACAAGCGCGGCACCCTCGAGCGCCGCATTGCCCGGCGCATGGCGGTCAACAAGGTCGACAGCCTTGCCGCGTACTGCGACATCCTGAGAACGTCAGGCGAAGAAGCCCAGGCGTTGAGTCTGGACATGATGATAGGCGTGACGGAGTTCTTTCGCGATCCGCAGGCATGGCAAGCACTGGGGGAACGGGTCCTGAACGGCCTGCTCGACGAATCCGAAGGCGAGCGGCCGCTGCGGGTCTGGATACCATGATGCGCGACAGGCGAGGAAGCATATTCGATGGCCATTGTGCTGACCGAAGCGATCGAGCAGCGCAAGATCAAACGGACCTTAATGATCCTTGCCTCGGATGTCAACCGGGTGGACC
>CALGFL010000061.1 GCA_937881145.1 uncultured Bordetella sp. | reverse complement strand
CTCCATCGGCGAAACGCGTTAAAGCGGCACGGCGATGACGATGAAAAAACTGCTGTACTACCCCGGCAACGCAAGCATGGCGCCCCACATCGTGCTGGAGGAAATAGGCCAGCCGTTCGAGCTCGAGCTCGTCGATCGCACACAGGGTGCGCACAAATCCGCGCAATACCTGCGGCTCAATCCGAACGGGCTGATACCCGTGCTGGTCGATGGCGACATGGTGCTGTACGAAACCGCCGCCATCTGTCTGCATCTGGCGGATACGCACCCCGAAAGCCGGCTGGCTCCCGAGTTGGGAACCCCGGCGCGCGCGCAGCTCTACAAGTGGCTGATGTGGCTGACCAACACGCTGCAAGCCTCGCTGATCGTCTATTTCTACCCCGAAAGATGGGTCGATGCGGATAACGCGACAGGCGCCAGGCAGGTCCAGGCCCACGCCGCATCGAAGATCGCGACCCTGCTCGACCAGCTGGAAGCGCAGTTGGATGCAAGCGGCGGTCCGTGGCTGCTGGGCCACCAGTACACCATTCTGGATCCCTATGCGCTGATGCTTTGCCGCTGGACCCGCGGTTTTGCGAAGCCCGCGCGTCAATGGCCGCTGCTCGGCGCGTATCTTCAGCGCATGCTCGAACGGCCGGCGGTTCAACGGGCGATCCGGACCGAAGGGCTGGACCAACCTCCGGTGTAGCCATGACCTTGCACACCCCTGTCGTCGCCGTGCTGCTGGACCTGGATGGCACGCTGGTCGATTCCATACCCGACCTGGCAGCCGCCGCCAACGCCATGCGCGTCGAACTGGACATGCCGCCCTTGGGGCTGGAGGTGCTGGCCACGTTCGTGGGCAAAGGCATGGATTATCTGGTGCGCCGCACGCTGGCGGGTTCGCTGCATGTCGATGCACTGCCGGGCGATGATCCGGGCCGGGATCTGTTCGCGCGGGGCCGCGCCTCGTTCCGCCGCCACTATGCGCTGGTCAACGGCGACATGGCCACGGTCTACGACGGCGTGATCGAAGGCCTGCGCGCCATGCAGGACCAGGGCCTGAAGCTGGCCGTGGTGACCAACAAGCCCACGGAATTCACCGGCCCGCTGCTTACGCGCGTGGGCCTGGCCGGATTCTTTCCGGTGGTCGTGTGCGGCGACACCTGCGCGCGCCGCAAGCCCGATCCGGACCAGGTGCTGCATGCCTGCGAGCGCCTGGGCGTGGCGCCGGCGCAGGCGGTCACCATCGGCGATTCGCTGAACGATGCGCAGGCCGGACGCACGGCCGGAACGCGCGTGCTGGCCGTGCCCTACGGCTACAACGAAGGACAGGACGTATACACGCTGGACGTGGACGGCATCGTGCCGCAACTCACCGACGCGGCCCAGGTCATCGCGCGATGGAACGCCGCGACCTGACGTCTGCCGGCGGCCTCAACCGGACTCCTGCCCGCCCCGGCGGATGTGTTCGAGAAAGGCCTGGCAGGCATTGGGCAGCGCACGGCCAGCCAGCGTCTGCACCTCGAACTGGCGTTCATTCATCTCGCGATCGCGCAGGGGCAAGGCCACAATGCCGCCCCGGCGCAGATGGCTGCGCACCGCCAGTTCGCCGCACAGCATCACACCGCCGCCCTCGATCGCGAAATTGATCAGCGCGTCCAGATGGCGGCTGACGAACACGGGCTCGCAGTGCAGTTGCTGGCGGCTGCAGCTGATGTCGAACAATTGCCTCACCGTTGAATCCTGCCCGGGCAGCGCCAGCGGATAGGACACGAGCTGGCTGATCGAGAGGCGACGCAGACCCGCCAGCGGATGATCGGACGCCATGATGGCAAGCACCGGCGCCGGGCGGCGCAGTTCAACGCGGATGTCGCGCTCGGAGGTCATGGTCAGCGTGATGCCGATGTCCGCATCGCCTTTGCGCACGCGGTTCGAAATTTCCTTCGACGAGTAGGCTTCCAGCGAAAAGTGGATGCCGCCGTAAGTGCGCCGGAATGACGCGATGGCCGAAGGCAGGAAATCGAAGGCATAGCCTTCGGTGCTGGCCAGCCGTACCCGGCCCTGCCGCAGTCCGCGCAAGGCCAGGATGTCGCCGGCCACGCGGTCGATGTCCTGCTGCACACGCTTGGCGTAAGCCGCCAGCAGTTCCCCCGCGGCGTTCAGAGACATGCCCCGCGCCCGCCGTTCGAATACCAGGACATCGAGCTCGCGCTCCAACCGGGCAATCTGCCGGCTTACCGCGGAAGGGGCGACGTCGAGCCGCCCGGCCGCCTCGGTGATCGAGCCGGTGCGGGCGACTTCCAGGAAGTAGCGCAAGGCGGTGCCTTGCAGAATCTGCTTGTTGATCATGGCCGCACCTGAGGATTTGCGTTGCCTTTTTAGCAAATCATAATTCTAGTCATTGATATTGCTGCATAGGTGAACTGTCCTCTAGGATGAAGATTCCTTCCTTCTTTCTCCCTACGACGCCATGGCCACAGCCTCCTCCTGCTTCCGTCACGATGCCGTCCGCCGCATTGCGCGCGCGCTGGCCATCGCATCCATCGCCCTGGTCGGCCTGCTGGGCGCGGCCGCCCCCGCCGCCGCCCAATATCCCGATCGCCCCGTCACGCTGATCGTTCCCTACGCACCCGGCGGCGCGACCGATATCAGCGCGCGCCTGATGGCGCGATATCTGACCAAGTCCCTGGGTCAGAGCATCATCGTCGAGAACAAGGCCGGCGCCGGCACCATCATCGGCGCGCAGTATGTCGCGCACTCGCCGCGCGACGGCTACACGCTGCTGCTCAGTTCGGGCACCACCTTCACGATCAATCCCGCGATCCACAAGACCTTGTCCTACGATCCGGTCAAGGATTTCGAACCGGTGGCCGTCGTGGCGCGCACCGGCCTGATCCTGCTGGCCAACCCGAAGGTGCCCGTCGACGACGTGAAATCCTTCCTGGCCTACGTCAAGGACCCGGCCCACAAAGACACGCCTTATGGCACCTTCGGCAGCGGCACGACCGCCAACTTCGTCGGCGCGGCCTTCGCCGCGGCCGCGGGCATCCACCTGACGCAGATTCCCTACAGCGGCAGCGCTCCGGCCATGACCGACCTGATCAGCGGCCAGATTCCCTTTTCCGTGGACACCGTGGCGGCGGCCCTGCCGCAGCTCAAGGCCGGCAAGGTCAAGGCCATCGCGGTCTCCAGCCCGCACCGCTCGGTCTTCCTGCCCGACGTGCCGACTTTCGCCGAGCAAGGCTACCCTCAGGTCGCCATGGACACCTGGCTGATGGCGGTCGTGCCGCGCGGCACCCCCGCGCAGGCCGAGGCCAAGCTGGAAAAGGCGTTCGCCGATTTCACCAACGACCCCGAGGCCCGCAAGGCCATGCTGGCGCAAGGCATGGAGCCGGGCTTCGAGGATTCCAAGCAAGGCCAGGCTCTGATAGCCAAGGAACTGCCGCAGATGCGCGAACTCGCGCAGCGCGCGCACATCACGGCCGACTGAAATCCGGGATTTTTTCACGCCAGCTGTACACATGACTTTATCCAACGATTCTCTTGCCTGCCTGTCGGCCGTCGAGTTGCGGCAACTGATCGGCGCCCGCCAGGTTTCGCCAGTCGAACTGCTGCAGGCCTGCATAAGCCGCATCGCGGCGGTCAACCCCTATATCAACGCCATCACCGCCACCGATTACGACCGGGCGCGCGAGACGGCCCGCGCGGCCGAGCAGGCCGTCATGCGCGGCGAGCCGCTGGGCCTGCTGCACGGCCTGCCGCTGGGCGTCAAGGATCTGGAGCCCACCGCGGGCCTGCTCACTACGTACGGCTCGCCCATCTATCGCGGCAACGTGCCCGAGCAGGACATCGAACTGGTCGCCCGGCTGCGGCGCGCCGGCGCCGTGGTCACCGCCAAGACCAACGTGCCCGAGATGGGCGCGGGAGCCAACTCGCGCAATCCGGTATGGGGCGCCACCGGCAACCCGTTCAACCCCAACCTCAATGCCGGCGGCTCGTCGGGCGGCTCCGCCGCTGCCTTGGCCTGCGACATGTTGCCGGTCTGCACCGGATCCGACACGGGCGGCTCGCTGCGCATCCCTGCGGCCAAATGCGGCGTGGTGGGCTTTCGCCCATCGCCCGGCCTGATTCCCAGCACGCGCAAGCCGCTGGGCTGGATGCCGATCTCGGTCGTCGGCCCAATGGGGCGCACCGTCGCAGATGCCTGCCTGCAATTGGCCGCCACGGCCGGCCCGCATGCGGGCGACCCGCTGAGCTATCCGCTGGAGCCGCTGTCGTTCCTGCGTCCCGGCAATGCCGATCCGGGCTCGCTGCGCGTGGCCTACACGGAAGACTTCGGCCAGTGCGCCGTGGACGACGGCATCCGCACCGTCTTTCGCGAGAAAATCGCCGCGATGCGCCACGTGTTCGCGGCCTGCGACCCCATCGAGCTGGACCTGGGCCAGGCGCACCGCTGCTTCGACGTGCTGCGCGCCGAAGCCTTCGTCGCGGGCATGCAGCAGGCCTACGAGAAAGACCCGGGCAGCCTGGGCCCCAACCCGCGCGCCAACTATGAGATGGGCGCGGCCATGAGCCTGAAGGACTGCGCCTGGGCGCAGGCCGAACAGACCCGGATTCTGCAGCGCTTCCAGCAGGCCTTCGCCGGCTACGACCTGATCCTCTCGCCCACCACGCCGGTCTCGCCCTTTCCCTGGATCCAGCCCTACGCCGACACCATCAACGGCGAGAAGCAGCAGAACTACTACCGCTGGCTGGCCCTGACCTATGTCGTCACGCTGACCACGCATCCGGCCATCAGCCTGCCTTGCGGAAGAGACCATCAGGGCATGCCGTTCGGCCTGCAGGTGACGGGCCGGTTCCGCGGCGACCACGCGCTGCTGGCCGCCTCGCAGTCCCTGGAACAGGCCTTCGCGCGCATCGACGGGCTGGGCAGACCGCTGCCCGACCTGGCGGCGCTGCGGCCCGCGCAGCCCGCGCTCAAATCCATCGTGACGGCGCCGCCCGTGCTGGGCGGGCCAGCGACGAACAACGTGTCGGCGGTCTGAGCTTCACGCTGTCGATACCCGCTACGCATCGGTCCCGCGCATCATGACAAATCCCTTCGACGCCATCGTGCTCGGCGCCGGCATCGTCGGCGTTTCCACGGCCGTGCATCTGCAGCGGTGCGGCCTGGCCGTCGCGCTGGTCGACCGCAAAACGCCCGGCACCGAAACCTCTTACGGCAACGCCGGCCTGATCCAGCGCGAAGGGGTCTATCCCTATGCCTTCCCGCGCCAGCTGGCCACCTTGCTCAAATACGCCGGCAACCGCGCGCCCGACGTACGCTACCACCTGGGCGCGCTGCTCAAGACCGCACCCTTTCTGCTGCGCTACTGGCGCCATTCGCGGTCCGATCGGCACGCGGCCATCGCCCGCCTCTATGCGCCGCTGATCGAGCATTGCGTCGCCGAACATCGCGCCCTTGCCGACGCCGCGGGCGCCGGCGGCCTCATCCGCCATCAGGGCTGGTTCAAGATTTTTCACGATGCCCGCACGCAAGAAGCGCAAACGCGCGAGGCGCAAAAATGGTTCGATGAGTTCGGCGTTGCATTCGAAGCCTGCGATGCCGCCGCGCTGCGCCAGGCCGAGCCCGACCTGAGCGCGTCGCTCGTCGGCGGCCTGCGCTACCCCGACGCCGACACGGTCAGCGATCCGGGCGCCCTGGCTGCCGCCTATGCGCGCCACTTCGAGTCGCTGGGCGGACGCATACTGCACGGCGACGCCAATACGCTCGAACCCGGCTGGAAGGTGCGCACGCGCGAAGGCGACATCACCGCGCGCGCCGCGGTCGTGGCGCTGGGACCGTGGAGCGGCGACCTGGTCAACACGCGGCTGCGCTACCGCCTGCCGCTGGCCGTCAAGCGCGGCTACCACCGGCACTATGAACCGGCCCCCGGCGCGCGCCTGAACCATCCCGTTCTGGACGTGGCCAATGGCTTTCTGCTCGCGCCCATGAGCCGCGGCATCCGCGTCACCACCGGCATCGAGTTCGCCGACCGCGATGCGCCGAAGACGCCCGCTCAAATCGCCGCCGTCGAACCCATGGCGCGCGGGCTATTCCCGCTGGGTCGGCCGGTCGAGGCCGAGCCATGGATGGGCGCGCGGCCCTGCACGCCCGACATGCTGCCCATCATCGGCCCGGCGCCCCGGCACAAAGACCTGTGGTTCGCCTTCGGACACGCGCACCATGGGCTGACACTGGGGCCGGTAACCGGGCGTTTGATCGCGCAGATGATGACGGGCGCGCAGACCTTCGTCGATCCCGCACCGTTCCGGGCCGATCGGTTCTAGTCCCGGGTTCCGGGTCCAGGTCCCGTTTTTTGTCGTTCGTCGAAATGCCGTGCTATAGTCGCCGACACCATCGGTCAATTCGCACCGATCCGCTTCACCTGAATATGCCGCCCATCATGAACGCCCGCCTAGCCGCTTTCTCGCGCAACGCCACCTGGCGTTGGTGGCGCTCGACCTCCGGGTGGCAATCGGCTCGCCTGGTTCTAGACGCAAACGCCGCCTAGCGCCTCGCACAACACGAAAAGCCAAGCCCGGAACCTGAACAGGACCGGGCTTTTTGTTTGACATGTCCCGGTCGCCACACAACCTCATCTGGACCCGACATGACCGAACTGGAATTCAAAGCCCTGGCGGCCCAAGGCTATAACCGCATCCCGCTGGTCGCCGAGACCTACGCCGATCTCGACACGCCGCTGGCGCTGTACCTGAAGCTTGCGCACGGCGGCGCCAAAGGCGGTGCCTTTACCTGTCTGATGGAATCGGTGGTGGGCGGCGAGCGCTTCGGGCGCTACTCCTTCATCGGCCTGCCGGCCCGCACCGTCATCCGCGCCAGCGGCACGACCACCGAGGTGCTGACCGACGGTGTCGTGCAGGAAACCTACCAGGGCGATCCGCTGATCTTCATCGAAGAATTCCAGAAGCGCTTCAAGGTGGCCGTGCGCCCAGGCATGCCGCGCTTTTGCGGCGGCCTGGCGGGCTACTTCGGCTACGACACCGTGCGCCACATGGAGCCGCGCCTGGGCCCGGCCGTCAAGCCGTTTCCCGCCGGCATGGAGGAAGGCATACCCGACCTCTTGCTGATGCAGGTGGACGAGCTGGTGATCGTGGACAACCTGGCCGGGCGCATCTACCTGATGGTCTACGCCGACCCTGCCCGCCCCGAGAGCTACAGCCGTGCGCAGCAGCGCCTGCTGGATCTGCGCATCCAGCTGCGCAAGCCCGCGGACATTCCCTACAGCCACGCCAGCATGGTCACGGAAGAACGCCGCGACTTCGAGAGGGACGACTACCTGGCCGCCGTGCGCCGCGCCAAGGAATACATCATGGCCGGCGACCTGATGCAGGTGCAGGTGGGCCAGGTGATCTCCAAGCCCTTTCGCGACGCG
>CALGFL010000060.1 GCA_937881145.1 uncultured Bordetella sp. | reverse complement strand
GCCGGGCGCGATCCTGAACAACTCGCCGACGATCGTCAACACGCAGCTGGCCGGCGCCGTGGTCGGCCTGCGCGGACAGGTGCAGGCAAGCCTGGGCGCGCTCGACTACGACTTGTTCGTGGGCACGCCGGTCTATAAGCCGGCGAGCTTTCCCGCGTCGACGGTGGTAGTCGGATTCCAGATCGCCGCGCAGTTCTGATCCTTCGGAGCAGCCCTTCATGCCGGTCCCGACCATGTGATCCGGGATATGGTTGATACGAAAAACCCATTATTTGCCGTATATCCCGGCAGATAGAATGAACGGCATGCCCAAGCCGAGACAACGACGAGGATCAAGACCATGATGAGCGACCCGAAGGGCCATGGCGGACAGCCGGACGATACCCCCGCACTGCGCCAGCTCTATGCCGATTTCAAATCCAATCACCTCAATCCGCTCTGGACGCAGACCGGCAACCTGATGCCCCGGCATCCCATGCCGCGCGCGCTGCCGCACGTGTGGAAGTGGTCCGAGCTGTACGCGCTGGCCAAGCAGTCCGGCGACCTGGTTCCGGTGGGCCGCGGCGGCGAGCGCCGGGCCATAGGCCTGGCCAATCCGGGCCTGGGCGGCGTGGCCTATGTCTCGCCCACGCTGTGGTGCGCGATCCAGTATCTCGGCCCGCACGAAACCGCGCCCGAGCACCGCCACTCGCAGAACGCCTTTCGCTTCGTGGTCGAAGGCGAGGGCGTTTGGACGGTCGTCGACGGCGATCCGGTGCACATGAGCCGCGGCGATTTCCTGCTCACGCCGGGCTGGTGCTTTCACGGCCACCAGAACGTGCGCGACACGCCTATGGCCTGGCTCGACGGGCTGGACATTCCTTTCAGCTATACCAACGACGTCGGCTTTTTCGAAGTGGGCAAGGACGGCCTGAGCGACGACAGCACGCCGGACGTCTCGCGCAGCGAGCGCCTTTGGTGCCATCCGGGCCTGCGGCCCGTGTCGGTACTGGGCCGCACGGTGGCCTCGCCCATCGGGGCCTATCGCTGGGTGCATACCGACCGCGCCCTGGCCGCGCAGCTCGAGCTCGAAGACGAAGGCCATCCCGGCGTCGTCGAACCGGGACACGCGGCGATCCGCTACACCAACCCCACGACCGGAGGCGACGTCATGCCGACCATACGCGCCGAGTTCCATCGCCTGCGCGCGGGCACGGCCACCGCGCCCCGGCGCGAAGTCGGCTCGTCGGTCTTCCAGGTGTTCGAAGGGCGCGGCGCGGTGGTCCTGGGCGACGCGACTCACAAGCTGGAGAAGGGCGACATCTTCGTCGTGCCCAGCTGGGTGACGTGGTCGCTGCAGGCCGAGACTTCGTTCGACCTGTTCCGCTTTTCCGACGCGCCCATCATGGAGCGCCTGCATTTCGACCGCACCGAGGTTGTCGAGCGCGGGTAGTTCTGTTTGAGTTCTTGATACGCCGTCGACAAGACTGCGGGAGTTCCGATGCTCGCCCGATGGGCTCCGGTTGGCCGGCCCCCGCTTCGGACTCCCTCAGTCCTGCCGCCAGCTCACAGCATCAGCACATGCGAGGTCTTTAAAACCGTCACATGAGACTGTTGCAAGCCGAGGACCCCGGAGCAATCCGAAGCGCGGCCCCACCGGGGCGAGCATCGGAATTGCGCAGGGCAGCCTCGGCGCCTTAAGAACTCAAACAACAGATCTAACGCCTAGACGCCTAAATACCGATTGGCCAGCTCCGGGTTCTGCCCGAACGCCTGCGGCGTCCCTTCCCACACCACGCGCCCTTTTTCCAGCACGTGATGCCGATCTACCAGCGTGGCCATTTCCTTGAGGTTCTTGTCGATCACCAGGATGGTCTGGCCGTCTTCCTTCAGGCGGCGCAGGCAGTGCCAGATCTCCTGGCGGATGAGCGGCGCCAGGCCTTCGGTGGCTTCGTCCAGAATCAATAGCCGCGGGTTGGTCAGCAGTGCGCGGCCCACGGCCAGCATCTGCTGTTCGCCGCCCGACAGCGTGCGGGCCGATTGCTGGCGGCGCTCCTGCAGGCGCGGAAAGAGTTCATAGACGCGGCCCAGGTGCCAGCTTGCGCTATTGCCAGGCGTGGCGCCGCGCGCCGTGGCCAGCAGGTTTTCTTCCACCGACAGCGAAGGAAACACACGCCGGCCTTCGGGCACCAGGCCCAGGCCCAGCCGCGCGATGCGGTGCGGCGCCAGGCTGGCGATGGACTTGCCGTCGAGCATGACGCGGCCGCCCTGCGTGGGCAGCATGCCCATCAGCGTCTTGACCGTGGTGGTCTTGCCCATGCCGTTGCGGCCGATGAGCGAAACCACCTGGCGCGGGGCAATCTCCAGGTCCACGCCGAACAGCACCTTGCTGGGGCCGTAGCCCGATTCGAGTTTTTCGACGCGCAGCATCAGTGCTCCTCCTCTTCCTCGCCCAAGTAAGCGGCGCGCACCTCGGGATGGATGCGGACTTCATCGGGTGTGCCGGTGAAGATCGTCTTGCCGTAGACCAGCACGGTGACGCGGTCGGCCAGCGAGAACACGATGTCCATGTCGTGCTCGACCAGCAGAATGGCGTACTGGCCCTTGAGCTCGCGTAGCAGCGCAGCCATGCGTAGCGATTCTTCGGCGCCCAGGCCGGCCATGGGTTCGTCCAGCAGCAGCAGCGTCGCGTCCATGCACAGGGCCATGGCCAGTTCGAGCTGGCGCTTTTCGCCGTGGGCCAGATTGGCCACGCGCTCGTCCAAGCGATGCCCCAGGCCCGCGCGCTGCAGCGCGCGTCGGGCCGGCTCGCGCAGGCGCGCGTCGCGCCGTGCGCTGCGCCATAGGTTGAAGCCGCCCGGCATGTGGGCCTGCACCGCCATGGCGGCGTTGTCCTCGACCGTGAACTCCGGATAGACCTGGCTGATCTGGAACGAGCGCGCCAGCCCCGCCGCGGGGCGCTTGTGCGCCGGCATGTGGGTGATGTCGCGGCCGTCCAGCATGATGCTGCCGCTGTCGGGCAGGATCTCGCCGCCGATCTGCGACAGCAAGGTGGTCTTGCCCGCGCCGTTCGGTCCGATCAACGCGTGTAGTTCGCCCGCGCGCACCGAGAGATCGACGCCCTGCGTGGCCTTGACCGCGCCGAAAGATTTGCGCAGATCGCGGATGTCGAGCCTGGCTTGTTCAGTCATGGTATTTGCCTCCGGTGAGCCAGCCGTATATGCCGCGCTTGCCGAACAGCACCACCAACACCAGCACCGGGCCCATGATCAGCATCCAGTGTTCAGTGAAGGCCGTCGTCGCCTGTTCCAGGCCCAGGTACACCACCGTGCCGGCCACGGGACCGAAGATCGAACCCATGCCGCCCAGGATGACCATGGACATGAACTCGCCCGACTTCTGCCAGGCGGCCATGTCGGGGCTGACGAAGAGCGCGTAGTTGGCCCATAGTGCGCCGGCCAGGCCGGTGCCGGCCGCCGACAGCACGAAGGCGGTGATGCGGTAGCGCAGCGGCGCATAGCCCAGGCCCA
>CALGFL010000059.1 GCA_937881145.1 uncultured Bordetella sp. | reverse complement strand
TAAGGCTGGAACAGATCCGGATAGCTCTCGTTACCCCCCAACCCAAGGCCCGCGGCGATCGCCAGCGACATCTGATGCCCGCCGTGCGGAATGCAGCGCGACGGCGACCAGCCGTACTCCTTGAGCATGTCGAGCGTGCGCAGATACTCCACCAGCCCATAGCTCAGCGCGCAGTCGAACTGCAGCCAATCGCGGTCGCTGCGCATGCCGCCATAGCGGATCAGATTGCGCGCGTCCTGCATCGAGAACAGATTCTCGCCCGTGGCCATCGGCCCCTGATACGCCTCGGCCAGCCTGGCCTGCAGCTCGTAATCCAGCGGATCGCCCGCCTCCTCGTACCAGAAGAGCGGATAGGCCGACAGCGCCCGGGCATATTCAACGGCGGTCTTCAGATCGAAGCGGCCGTTGGCGTCGACCGCCAGCTGCTGCCCCGGGCCAAGGATCTTGAGCACCGACTCGATGCGCTCGCAGTCCTCGGCCAGCGTGGCGCCGCCTATCTTCATCTTGACCACCGAGTAGCCGCGCTCGAGATAGCCGGTCATTTCGGCCCGCAGCCCGTCCAGGCCCTTGCCGGGATAGTAGTAGCCGCCCGCCGCATAGACGAACACATGCGGATCGGCCTCGCCGCTGCCGTAGCGCTCGGCCAGCAGCTGATAAAGCGGCTTGCCGGCGATCTTGCCGACCGCGTCCCACACCGCCATGTCCATCGTGCCCACCGCCACCGAGCGCTCGCCGTGGCCGCCGGGCTTCTCGTTGATCATCATGCGCTGCCAGATCCTGTGCGGATCGAGATTCTCGCCCGTATCGTCCAGCAGCGAGGCGGGATCTGCCTCGAGCACGCGCGGACGGAAGCGGTCGCGGATGAGGCCGCCCTGGCCGTAGCGGCCGTTCGAGTTAAAGCCATAGCCCACCACTGGCTTGCCGTCGCGGATAACGTCGGTCACCACCGCGACCAGGCTCAACGTCATCTTGGAGAAGTCGATATAGGCGTTGCGGATGTCCGAGCGGATGGGCCGGGTGGATTCGCGGATGTCCACGATTTTCATGAGCTGCCTCTTGATAGGGAAATTCGAAAAAAGTGTGCTTCAGCGCGGCAGCGAAGCGCCGCCGCAAATTGCGATGTCTTGCCCCGTGATGGCCGCGGCCTCGGGCTTGAGCAGGAAGTCGACCAGCGCGGCGATCTCCTGCGGCTGGATCAAGCGGCCGATGGGCGGCAGGCGAGGCATGCTGGCGGCCCGCGCCGGATCGCTCAGCATGCCGGTCTGCGTGGCGGCCGGCGACACCACATTGACCGTCACGCCGCGGGCGGCGAATTCGGCCGCCCAGCTGCGCGCCATGGCCACCAGCGCCGCCTTGGTGGCGGCGTACTGGCTGCGGCCGGGCATGCCCTGGGCCACCCGGCTGCCGATCAGCACCACCCGGCCCGCGCCCCGCTGGGCCATGACCGGTATCAAGGCCTGCGCCAGCCGCGTCGCCGCATCGACGTGCAGCGTCCACATGCGCAGGCCGTCGGCCGGGTCGAGCTGCTCCAGCTCCCCCACCCGCAGGATGCCCGCGGCATGCACCAGTGCGCCGGCATCCTGCAGCGCCGCGCAGGCCGCGCGCGTGGCATCGGCGCTGCACAGGTCCACCGATAGGTGCCGATAGGCCGGATGGTCGATGGCGGCCGGACCGATATCCAGGCCGGCCACGCGCCAACCCGCATCCAGCAGGCGCCGCGCGATGGCCAAACCTATGCCCGCGCCGCTGCCTGTCACCACCGCCAGCGCATGCGCGCCGCCGAGTTCGTCAGTCGACATGGATGTGGCCTTCGGCGATGATCTTCTTGGAGCGGGCCATGTCGTCGCTCTGGAACTTGACGAAGTCCGCGACGCTGCCCGGCGTCAGGAGCACGCCCAGGGGCGTGTACTTGGCCTTGAGCTTGGCCAGCGCCGTGTTGACCTCGGCGTTGATTTTTTCGACGACCGCGGCGGGCATGTTCGCGGGCCCCCACAGTCCGTACCAGCTGTAGGCTTCGTAGCCGGGGATGGTCTCGGCCACGGTCGGCACATTGGGCAGATTGGGCAGGCGCCTGGCGGAGGTCACGGCCAGGATCTTGAGCAGGCCGCCCTTGTAGGATTCGAGCGCGCCCAACACCGGATCGATGAAGCCGTCGATCTGCCCGCCGATCAGGTCCTGGAAGGCGGGCGAGGTGCCCCGGTAGGGCACCACCGTGTAATCGAGCCCGCCTTCGCGCTTGAGCAACTCGGTGCCCAGGTGCCCGGCCGAGCCGATCGACCCCACGGCGAACATCAGCTTGCCGGGGTGGCTCTTGGAATACGCCAGCAGGCCCGCCACGTCGGTCACGGGCAGATTCTTGTTCACCGACACCGCCAGCGGCGCCTTGGCCACCATGGCGATGGGCGTGAAGTTCTTTTGCACGTCGTAGGGCGGCTTCTTCATCGTCATGGGCGCCGTGATGAAGGTCGATGCATTGAACAGCAAGGTATAGCCGTCCGGCTTGGCCTGGGTCACCAGGCCGGCGCCGATGAGGCCGTTGCCGCCGGCGCGGTTGTCGATGATGAAGCTCTGGCCGGTCTGTTCGCCCAGCTTCTGCGCCAGGTCGCGTCCCACGGTGTCCAGCGTCCCGCCCGGCGGAAACGGAATGATGATCCGCACCGGATGGTCGGGATACGCAGCGTGGGCCGCCAGACCGCCCAGGCTGGCCAGGGCGGCGAAAGCCGCGTGCAGCACGAATTGCATTTTCATCTTGTGTCTCCTCTTTTGATGGTGGGGTGGCTGCGGTATCAGCGCTTGAGCAGGCCGGCCTGCGCCACCGCGGCGCGCAGCGCGTCGAGCTCGCTCTTGCCTGGCGCTTCGGTGGGTGGACGGACCGCCGGATTGTCGATCACGCCTGCCAGGTACATGCCGGCCTTCATGCGCGCATGCGCTTCGCCGGTCGGCTCGCCACCGCCGTACACCGCGTCCTTGAGCGGCGTGATGACGGCCTGGATGGCCTGGGCGCGCTTGAGATCGCCCGCCTTGACCGCTTCCCACAAATCGATGATGAGCTGCGGGAGGAAGGTGGCGATGCCCACCAGCGCGCCGTCCACGCCCTGCACCATGGACGCGAGCAGGTATTCGTCGTGGCAGGTGAGGATGGCCTTGGAGGCGTCGGCCGCGCGCAGGGCCTGGATGTCGCGGGCGTATTTGTTCATGTCGCGCTGGCCCACCTTGAAGGCCTGCACATAGGGCAGCCGGGCCAGGTCGGCCAGCAGCTGCGACGAGTAGGCGGCGCGCGTCCAGGCCGGGTACACGTGGCACACCAGATCCAGGTCGGGAGCCGCCTTGTGGATGGCCTCGAAATACTGCAGGGCATGCCCGGAGGTGAAGCCGAAGCGCAGCCAATGATGCGGCGGCATCACATCGAGCGCCGCCGCGCCGGCCTCGCGCGCGGCGCGGGCATGCTCGGCCGCTTCGACCACGCCTTCGCACACGATGGACGAAATCACCGGCAGGCGGCCGCGCAGTTCGTCGGCCACGATGCGGGTGACCTGGGCGCGCTCGGCCGGGGTCAGCGAGAACACCTCGCCGGTATGGCCGTTGGTCATGACGGCCACGACGCCCTTGTGATCGGCCAGCCAGCCGGCAAGCCGGCGCAGGGCAGGTTCGTCGATGCGGTGATCGTCCGTGAACGGACAGGAAATTGCGGGGATAATGCCCCGGTAGTTCTGGATGGAAGGCATGGCGGTCTCCAATGCGGTGCGTGTTGGAATGCCTTCATGATTGCGGCAGCCGCGCCAGGCGTCCAATACTCGAATCGCATACAACTATCTACGGTTTCACACCATATATGGGTCCCGGCAACCGTCCGCTCGACATGCAATGGCTGGAAGACTTCTGCGCGCTGGCCGAAACCGGCAGCTTCTCGCGCGCCGCCGAAGTCCGCTCCATTGCCCAGCCGGCCTTCAGCCGGCATATCCGCGCCCTGGAAGAATGGGTGGGAGTGGAGCTTTTCGACCGCAGCGCCCACCCCACCGAGCTGACCGCCGCGGGCCGCAAATTCCGCCCGCTGCTGCTGCAGGTCCTGGCCGACCTGGAAGCGGCCCGCATCAAGGCCCGCCTGGCCCATGCGCAGGAAGCCGCCAGCCTGCGCTTTGCGGCCACGCATACGCTGTCGCTGATGTTCTTTCCGCAATGGCTGGTCAACCTGGAATCCGGCATGGACGTGGGCGCCATCCAGATGATGTCCGACAGCTTCCAGGCCTGCGAAGACCTCATGATGCAGCGGCGCGTGCAGTTCCTGCTCTGCCATCGGCAGGCGCAATCGGCCAGCCGCATGGACGAGCTGGAGTACCCCATGGCGGCGCTGGGCACGGACGTGCTGGTGCCCGTCAGCGCCGCGGCGCCGGACGATGCATCCAGACCAATGCACACCCTGGAAGGCCAGGGCGCGATGCCGCTGCTGGCCTACGACGCCGCGTCGGCTCTGGGACGCATCGTGCAGCACAGGCTCAGGCACAGCCCGGACCTGACCATGCGGGAAACCTTCGTCGCCCCCCACGCCGTGCTGCTGCGCTCGATGGCGCTGCAAGGCCGCGGCATCGCCTGGCTGCCGGACATGCTGGTGCGCGACGACCTGGCCCAGGGCCGGCTGCTGCGGGCCGGCGGGCCGTCGTGGGACATTCCGGTGGAAATCTGCCTGTACCGCCAGCCCAACGACATGTCGCCGGTGGCGGAACGGCTATGGGCCGTACTGGGCCAGGCGCAGCCCGGCCGCTGAACGCCGCGCCTTACGTGCGCGGCAGCGTGACGCCGCGCTGGCCCTGGTACTTGCCGCCGCGGTCGGCATACGAGGTCTCGCAGATCTCGTCGCTTTCCAGGAACAGGAACTGGGCGCAGCCTTCGCCGGCATAGATCTTGGCCGGCAGCGGCGTGGTGTTGGAGAACTCGAGCGTGACGTGGCCTTCCCATTCGGGTTCGAGCGGGGTCACGTTGACGATGATGCCGCAGCGCGCATAGGTGCTCTTGCCCAGGCAGATCGTGAGCACGCTGCGCGGAATGCGGAAGTACTCCATGGTGCGCGCCAGGGCGAACGAGTTGGGCGGGATGATGCAGACGTTGCCCTTGAAATCCACGAAGGACTTCTCATCGAAGTTCTTGGGGTCGACGATGGTGGAATTGATATTGGTGAAAATCTTGAATTCGTCGGCGCAGCGCACGTCGTAGCCGTAGCTGCTGGTGCCGTAGCTGACGATGCGCTGGCCATTCACGGCGCGCACCTGGCCGGCCTCGAAGGGCTCGATCATGCCGGTCTGGGCGGCTCGGCGTATCCAGCGGTCGCTCTTGATGCTCATGTGTCAGCTCTCTTGCCTTGCGTTTGCGGTATGGCCGCGTATTTTAATCAGGCCGGCTTGACCACGACGCCCGGCAGCTTGCCCGCCATGTCGCGCGGCAAGGCGGCCACCAGGGTCGCCAGCTTGCGCGCGATGCCGCGGTAGAGCCCGGCGGCTTCGCCCTCGGGCTGGGCCGCCACGACGGGCGTGCCCGAATCGGCCTGCTCGCGGATGGACAAGGCCAGCGGCAGGCTGCCCAGCCAGGGCACGCCGAACTGCGCGGCCATGCGCTGCCCGCCGCCTTCGCCGAAGATATGCTCCACGTGGCCGCACTGGGTGCAGATGTGCATGGCCATGTTCTCGACCACGCCCAGCACCGGCACCTCGACTTTCTCGAACATCTTCAGGCCCTTGCGGGCATCGAGCAGCGCGATGTCCTGCGGCGTGGTGACGATGATGGCGCCCACCACCGGCACTTTCTGCGCCAGGGTCAGCGCGATGTCGCCCGTGCCGGGCGGCATGTCGACCAGCAGATAGTCCAGGTCGCCCCAGTTGGTCTGGCGCAGCAACTGCTCGAGCGCCTGGGTGGCCATGGGGCCGCGCCAGATCATGGGCGAGTCGGGGCCGACCAGCAGCCCGATGGAATTGGCCTCGATGCCATGGGCCTGCAAAGGCTCCATGGTCTTGTTGTCCTTGCTGACGGGTTTGTCGTTCAAGCCCAGCATCAGCGGCACGCTCGGGCCGTAGATGTCGGCATCGAGCACGCCCACCCGCGCGCCATCGGCCGCCAAGGCCAGGGCCAGGTTGACGGCCGTGGTGCTCTTGCCCACCCCGCCCTTGCCCGAGGCCACCGCGATGATATTGCGCACCGCGGTCAGCGGCTTGAGCGTGCCCTGCACCGCGTGCGCGCCGATCTTCCATTCCACCGTGACCCGCGCCTCGGGCGCGCCGGCCGCGGCCAGCGCCCGGCGCGCGATCTCGGCCACGTCGGCCTGGGCGTACGCGGCCGGATAGCCCAGCTCGATGCGCACGGCCAACCCGCCGGGTCCTGCCTGGATGTCACGATCTTTTACAGAAACAGCCAGCGGCAATTGACTGAAAGGATCTTGCGCGGCCCGCAGGGCGGCGCGAACTTGCTCTATCGTTATACTCATTGATGTCTGGATCGGCATTAGGCGGGTTTCGTACCATTACGCCCGCCGCTCATCCCGCAAGAATAGCGGATATCACCATGAACGACTTTCTCCCCCGCCTGCTGCGCAACGTATGCTTCGCCGTCATCGCCCTCATCGGCGCGGCCATGGCGATCGTCTTCATGGTCTCGACGGCCATCGCGGTGGGCCTGCTCTACATCGTGGCCAGGCTGCGCGGCAAGCCGTTCGGCGTGCGCGCTTACTGGCAGCAGCGGCGCGGCCCGATGAATCCGTTCAACGCGCCCGTACAGCCTTACGCCAAGGCCGCCACCGACGTCATCGACGTCCAGGCGCGCGAAATTCACTAAGTTTCCCAGGCTTTAAAACATCGGTTCTTAAGGCGCCGAGGCTGCCCTGCGCAATTCCGATGCTCGCCCCGGTGGGGCTGTGCTTCGGATTGCTCCGGGGTCCTCGGCTCACAGCAGCCTCATGCCGCGGTTTTAGGACCTCGCAGGCCTCGATGCTGTGAGCCTGCGGCAGGGCGGAGGAATCCGAAGCACAGCCCACCCGGGCGAGCATCGGAATTGCGCAGTCCTGCCGCAGGCGGTTCAAGGACCCAAATCGGAACTCCCGCAGTCCTGCCGCAGGCGGCTAAAGAACCCAAATCCCCCAAAGCCTCTAAAATCAGAGGCTTATTTTCTTCCCCAGAACAAAGACAGCCAGTCATGACGTCCCGCACGCTATTCGTCACCACCGCCCTCCCGTACGCCAACGGCTCCTTCCACATCGGCCACATCATGGAATACATCCAGGCCGACATCTGGGTGCGGGCCATGCGCATGGCCGGGCATACGGTGCACTTCGTGGGCGCCGACGACGCGCACGGCGCGCCCATCATGCTCAAGGCCGAGAAAGAAGGCATCACGCCACAGCAACTGGTGGCCCGCTACGCCGCCGAACGCCCGCAGTACCTCAACGGCTTTCACGTCGAGTTCGACCACTGGCACTCCACCGACACGCCCGAAAACGTCGCGCTGTCGCAGGACATCTATCGCGCGCTCAAAGCCCAGGACCTGATCGCCACGCGCGACATCGAACAGTTCTACGACCCCGTCAAGGGCATGTACCTGGCCGACCGCTACATCAAGGGCGAATGCCCCAAGTGCCATTCCAAGGACCAGTACGGCGACTCCTGCGAAGTCTGCGGCGCGGCCTACGCGCCCACCGACCTCATCAACCCGTATTCGGCGCTCACCGGCGCCACGCCGGTGCTCAAGTCATCCGAGCACTTCTTCTTCAAGCTGTCCGATCCGCGCTGCGTGCAATTCCTGCGCGAATGGACGGCCGGCAGCAACGCCCAGGGCACGCCCCGCCTGCAATCCGAGATGCTCGGCAAGACGCGCGAATGGGTGGGTGCGCAAGACGGCGAATCGAGCCTGGGCGACTGGGACATCTCGCGCGAGGCGCCCTATTTCGGCATCGAGATTCCCGACGCGCCGGGCAAGTACTTCTATGTGTGGCTGGACGCCCCCGTGGGCTACCTGGCCTCGCTCAAGGCCTACTGCGCGATCAAGGGCCTGGACTTCGATGCCCTGCTCGACCCGAACGGCAAGACCGAGCAGGTGCACTTCATCGGCAAGGACATCATCTATTTCCATGCGCTGTTCTGGCCCGCCATGCTCAAGTTCGCCGGCCGCAAGACGCCCGACGCGATCAATGTGCACGGCTTCATCACCGTGAGCGGCGAGAAGATGTCCAAGAGCCGCGGCACCGGCATCTCGCCGCTGCGCTACCTGGAAATCGGCATGAACGCCGAATGGCTGCGCTATTACCTGGCCGCCAAGCTCAACGCCCGCGTCGAAGACCTGGACTTCAACCCCGAGGACTTCATCGCCCGCGTCAATAGCGA
>CALGFL010000058.1 GCA_937881145.1 uncultured Bordetella sp. | reverse complement strand
CCCCCACGCATTGCTGGAACAATTGTCCTTGGGCGGTCGACTGATCGCCCCCGAAGGCGGCGCAGAGCAAAAACTGGTGCTGATGGAACGCACCGGGCCCGCCAACTGGAGCCGACGCGAACTCGATGCGGTGCGCTTTGTGCCTTTAAGGGCTGGAATACAATCTTGAGCAAACAGGAGAATCGTATGCTCGACGGGCAGTTTGCACCGAATGACGCAACACCGCCTGGCGCGTGCGCGCGCTTTACCCGCCGAAGCCTCCCACTGGCCGCCACCCTGGCGGCCGTGCTGGTTCTGGGTGGTTGTTCGTCCACATCCAACCAGCCTGCGCCCATCGTCAGCCTGGATCAATCCTCTTCCGGCGGCACGGCCCCGGGCGGCACTTACGTCGTCAAGCCGGGCGACAGCCTTTACGGCATCGCCCGGCGCAATAACGTCGACGTCGCCAGCCTCGAGCGCGCCAACGGCATCTCCAACCCCAATCATCTGACCGTCGGCCAGGTGTTGACCCTGCCCGGCGGCGGTGCGGCCGCGCCCGCGGGGCCGATGGGGGCCGCACCGGTAGCGCCGGCCGCTTCGAGCAAACCGCTCGAGCCCGTGCCGCTCGACCAGCAGCCGCCGGCCGGCGGCCAACCGCCCGGCCAGCCGCCGCAGTCACCGGCCAATAACCAGGCGGCGGTGCCCGCCGTGCCGCCGGCCTCGTCGTCGGCGCCGGCGCGCGCGAGCGACGCCAATCTCATTGCCTGGGGCTGGCCGGCGCAAGGTTCGGTAGTGCAGAAATTCAATCCGCCCAAGAACCGCGGCATCGACATCTCCGGCAACGCCGGCGATCCGGTCTATGCCGCCGCCGACGGCAAGGTCAAATACGCCGGCAACGGCATTCCCGGCCTGGGCAATCTGGTCATCATCGAGCATTCCAACGGCTTCATGACGGCTTATGCGCACAACCAGACTCTGCTGGTCAAGTGCAATCAGGTCGGGCAGGACAAGGGCTGCCCCAACGTCAAGCGCGGCGCCAAGATCGCCACGCTGGGCGAAACCGACGCCGCCACGCCCATGCTGCACTTCGAAATCCGCAAGCAGGGCGATCCGGTCGATCCCTTGCAGTATCTACCCGCGCGGTAAACGGCCGACATGACGCCCACCCTGGTCTTCGACCTCGAGACCTTGCCCGACGTCGCCGGCCTGCGGCGCCTGAACGGCTGGGGGCCCGAGGTGTCCGACCTGGACGTGGCCGAGCGCGCCTTCGCCGCGCGGCGCGAGGCAACCGGCAGCGATTTCCTGCCCTTGCACCTGCAGCGCGTGGCGGTGGTGGGCTGCGTCTTTCGCGACGACCAGGGCTTTCGCGTCAAGACGCTGGGCAATCCCGACGATCCCGAGCCCGTTCTGCTGGCCGGTTTCTTCAAGACCATCGAGCGCTATACCCCGCGACTGGTGAGCTGGAACGGTTCCGGCTTCGACCTGCCGGTACTGCATTACCGCAGCCTGATCCACGGCGTGCCGGCGCCGCGTTACTGGGATACGGGCGAAGACGATCGCGACTTCAAGTACAACAACTACATCAGCCGCTATCACAACCGCCACATCGACCTGATGGACGTGCTGGCCAAGTACAACGGCCGCGCCAACGCGCCGCTGGACGACCTGGCCAAGCTCTGCGGCTTTCCGGGCAAGCTCGGCATGGACGGCAGCAAGGTCTGGGAGGCCTGGAACAACGGGCAGGCCGATGCAGTGCGCGCCTATTGCGAAACCGACGTGGTCAACACCTGGCTGGTGTATTGCCGCTTTCGCTTCCTGCGCGGCGAGCTCGACGCCACGGCTTATCAGGCCGAAATCGACCTGGTGCGCGACACGCTGGCCGCCAGCGATGCCACGCACTGGAAGGAATACATGGCGGCCTGGGACGCCGCCTGATCGTGTCCGGAGCAGGGCGCCGCGTTTGCGGCTTGCCCGCGCAATCTTCCTGGCAATCGACTGAAACCGCGCGGTCGCGCGTGAAATCCACGCGTAACGGCGCGGTTCGCACAATGGGGGCGTGTTTCAACCCCTCGAGGAGATCCTCATGACCCGTTTCCCCCTTCGCGTCTGCGTCGCTGCCCTGGCTCTGGCCGCCGGCGCGGGCACGACTTCCGCTTTTGCCCAGTCCGCCCCTGCGGATGCGCCGACCGCCCCGGCTGCGCATGCTTGGCACCATGGTTCCAGGCATGACATGCACAAGATGTGGCGCGACGCGATGATGATTCCCGGCCTGGGACCGATCGGCAAGCATCAGGTGCAGGAGCTCAATCTCAGCGCACCCCAGCAGGCGCAGTTCAAGCAGGCGCGGGACGCCCAGCGCGCGCTGTTCGAGGCGCGCCGCGACGCGATGACCCGGCAGCACGTGCTGCTCGACGAACAAGTGGCCGCGGGCAAGCTCGATCCCCGTGCCCTGGAGAGCACGCAGGAGGCCAGCCAGCAGCAGTTCCAGACGCAGGCCGGCCAGGTGCGGGACAAGTGGCTGGCCGTGTGGGATGGCCTGAGCGATGCGCAGCGCACCCAGGTGGTGGGCTTCGTCAAGGCGCGCGAAGCCAAGATGCAGTCCATGCGCGAGCGGCATCAGGAGCACAAGGGCGGCATGGGCCATATGGGTCACGCCGGCCAGCCGGCCGCGGCGCCCGACGCCGCCCCGGGCACCACGGGGGGCTCTTCCTCCAACTGACTGCGCCGCCTGTACTTTCGGCTGTAGAGCCTGGCCTGCGTGGGTCCGAAAGACCCCCGGGGGCCAGGCTCTTTTACAATACCCGGTTGTCTATCTGGATGGCCGAGATGCCTGAAGTTCTGAATATCGAATCCCTGGACCTAGAAGCCAGGGGAATCGCCCGCCGCGAAGGCAAGGTCGTTTTCGTGGAAGGCGCCTTGCCCGGCGAGCAGGTGCTGGCCTCGTCGGTGCGGCGCAAGCCGTCGTACGAGATCGCGCGCGTCGATGAGGTGCTGTTGTCTTCGTCACAGCGCGTCGCGCCGCGCTGCCCGCATTTCGGCGTGTGCGGCGGCTGTGCCATGCAGCATCTGGAGCCCACGGCCCAGGTGGCCATCAAGCAGCGCGCCCTGGAAGACACCTTCGCCCATATCGGCAAGCTCAGGCCGGGGCGCATGCTGCCGCCGCTGCAAGGCCCTTCCTGGGGCTACCGCTATCGCGCCCGTTTGTCGGTGCGCTTTGTGCCCAAGAAGGGCGGCGTGCTGGTGGGTTTTCACGAAAGAAAGAGCAGCTACGTGGCCGACATGCGCGAGTGCCACGTGCTGCCCAGGCACGTGAGCGACATGCTGATGCCGCTGCGCGCGATGATCGCGTCCATGTCCGCGCCGGCCCGCATGCCGCAGATCGAAGTGGCGCTGGGCGACGGCGTCACCGTGCTGGTGCTGCGCCATCTCGAGCCGCTCACCGACAACGATCTGGCCGTGCTGCGCGCCTTCGCCGCCGAACGCGACGTGCAGTGGTGGCTGCAGCCCAAGGGCCCGGACACCGTGCATCCGCTCGACCCCGCCCACGCCGATACGCTGGCCTATGCGCTGCCGGAATTCGGCCTGCGCATGCCTTACCGGCCGACGGATTTCACGCAGGTCAACCACGCCATCAACCGCGCGCTGATCTCGCGTGCATTGACGCTGCTGGACCCCCAGCCCACCGACCGCGTGGCGGACCTCTTCTGCGGCCTGGGCAATTTCACCTTGCCGCTGGCCACCAAGGTGCGCGAGGCGGTGGGCGTCGAAGGCAGCAAGGCCTTGACCGACCGCGCCCTGCAAGCCGCGCAGCTTCACGGCCTGGCGGGCAGCACGAGTTTTTCCACGCTCAACCTGTTCGAGGTCAACGTGGACTGGCTGCGCGGACTGGGCCACTTCGACCGCATGCTCATCGACCCGCCGCGCGAAGGCGCGCAGGCCGTGGCGCAAGCGCTGTCGCTGCTGTCGCCCGCCGAAAGGCCCCGGCGCATCGTCTACGTGTCGTGCAACCCGGCCACGCTGGCGCGCGACGCGGCGATCATGGTGCACGAAGGCGGTTACGCGCTGCAGATGGCGGGCGTGATCAACATGTTTCCGCATACCGGCCATGTCGAGTCGATCGCGGTGTTCGAGTCGCAGGACGAGACGACCGTGCTGGCTGCGCAGGAACAGGCGGCGGGAAAGGCGCGGCAGGCCGAGGCTGTCGAAGCCTGATGGCTACGCTCTATACGCTCGCCTATCCGTTGCTATCTGACGCGGACGCCGCAGCGATAGAGTCGATACGCCGCGAGCACGACCCGCAGCGCGGCGTGGTCCCGGCGCATTTCACGCTGGCTTTCGGCTGCGGCGCCGTGCCCGGCGGCGCCTACACTGAGCACGTGCAAACAGTGAGCCGCACTATGCCGGCCGTGTCCTTCGCCTGTCGCTACGCAATGCTCAACGTGGAATCCCGCACAGGCCTGGCCTACGTCTACCTCGTGCCCGACGGAGGCTACAGCGGCCTGTCGCGGCTGCACGATGCGCTGTATCGGGGACCGCTGGCCGAGCACCTGAATCTGGACATCCCTTTCGTGCCGCACATCACACTAGGCGTCTTGCGCGACAAGGCCGACGCCAAGCGTCTGTGCGACGAGCTCAACGCGCGCGGCATCGCAATATCGGGCGAAGTTAACGCGCTATCGGTCGCAGCGCTGGAAGCGGGCAAGATCCGCGATCTAAACACTTTCCCGCTCATAGGCCAAACGCCGTCGCCAAGTCTTTAAAAGTCGACGCGTTAAGCCGCAGTGAGCCGAGGACCCCGGAGCAATCCGAAGCGCAGGCGCGGAAGCGGCGAGCATCGGAATTGCGCAGGGCAGCCTCGGCGCCTTAAGAACTCAACTTCTGCGTCTTAAAGAAAGACGACCACGCTTCCCTAAATCCTCTCCAACTCCTCGATGATCGGACACTCCGGACGATCATTCCCATAGCAGTTCCGCGCCAGATGCTTGAGCGTATCGGCCATCTGCTGCAGCTCCGCCGCCTTGCGCTCCAGTTCTTCCACATGCTGCAACGCCACCCGCTTGACGTCCGAGCTGGCGCGCTTGCGGTCGCGCCACAATGCCAGCAGCTCGTGCATCTGCTCCACCGAAAACCCCAGCCCGCGCGCGCGGCGCACGAAGCGCAACGTATGCAGATCCTGCTCGGTGTAGGTGCGGTAGCCCGCCGCCGTGCGCCCCGCAGGAACAATGAGGCCTATGGATTCGTAATAGCGGATCATCTTGGCCGAGATGCCGGTGGCCTGGGCGGCTTGTCCGATGTTCATGGGATGTCCCCCGGGTTCAGGCGCCGGCCCGCGCGGGCCGGAAGGCTTTCAGGCGCAGGGCATTGCTGACGACGAATACGCTGGACAAGGCCATGGCGCCCGCCGCCAGCATGGGCGAGAGCAGCAGGCCGAAGGCCGGGTACAGGACGCCGGCCGCCAGCGGAATGAGCGCGATGTTGTAGACGAACGCCCAGAACAGGTTCTGCCGGATGTTGCGCAGCGTGGCGCGGCTGAGCCCGATGGCGTCGGCCACGCCGCGCAAATCCTTGCCCAGCAGTACGACTTGCGCCGCTTCGATGGCGACGTCGGTGCCGCTGCCGATGGCCAGGCCCACGTCGGCGGCGGCCAGCGCCGGCGCGTCGTTGATGCCGTCGCCGACGAAGAGCACTTTGCGGCCGCCGCGGCGAAGATCGGCGATGGCCTGCATCTTGCCTTCGGGCAGCACCTGCGCGCGTACGTCTTCCATGCCGAGCCGGCGCGCCACGGCCTGCGCCGTGTCGCGGTGATCGCCAGTGACCATGGCGGTGCGCAAGCCCAGCGCGTGCAGCGCGGCGATGGCTTGCGCGGCCGACGGCTGCAGCGGGTCGGCCACGGCGGCGATGGCGCGGATGCGGTCGTCGATGGCGATGTAGATCGGCGTCTTGCCGGCGCGGGCCCAGTCGGCGGTGAGCGCGGCCAGCCCGGACAACGCCGAAGCATCGATGCCGCGGTCCGTCATCAGGCGCTCGGAGCCCGCCAGCAAGAGATGGCCGTCGACCTGTGCCGAGATGCCTGCGCCGGCGACGGCCTGGAAGTCCGATACGGGCAGCAGTTCGAGCCCGTGTTCCTGCGCCAGCGTCACCACGGCGCGCGCGATCGGATGTTCCGAGCGGGCCTGTGCCGAGGCCAGCAGGCGCAAGGCGGACGATGCGTCCTGCGGGTTCATGCCATCCAAGGCGAGACGCTCGACCCTGCCGGCTTCGTCGACCTCGGCCCAATCCGTCAACGCCGGACGACCCAGGGTCAGCGTGCCCGTCTTGTCGAAGGCCACGACATCCACGTCGCGCAGCATCTGCAGCGCATCGCCCTGGCGGAACAGCACGCCCAGTTCCGCGGCGCGGCCCGTGCCCACCATGATGGAGGTCGGCGTGGCCAGGCCCATGGCGCAGGGACAGGCGATGATCAGCACCGCCACCGCGCTGACCAGCGCATGGGGCAGCACGGGCGCCGGGCCCCAGATCATCCAGGCTGCGAAAGTGGCGAGCGCCGCCGCCAGCACGGCCGGCACGAACCAGCCGGTCACGCGGTCGACCAGGGCCTGGATGGGCAGGCGCGCGCCTTGCGCGGTCTCGACCATGCGGATGATGCGCGCCAACGCGGTATCGGCGCCCAGGTGCGTGACGCGCAGGGTGAAGCCGCCCATCGTGTTGAGCGTGCCGCCGGTGACCGGCGCCTCCACGGTCTTTTGCACGGGCACCGGTTCGCCGGTGAGCATGGATTCGTCCACGTACGAGCGGCCTTCGATCACGATGCCGTCGGCGGGAATGCGTTCGCCGGGCCGCACCAGCACGGCATCGCCCACGCGCAGTTGCGCAATGGGCACGTCATGCGGCTGGCCGTCGCGCAGCACGCAGGCCGTCTGCGGCTGCAGGCTCGCCAGCCGCCCGATGGCCGCGCCGGTGCGACCCTTTGCGCGCGCTTCGAGCATGCGCCCCAGCAGGATCAAGGTGACGATGACGGCGGCCGATTCGAAATACACCTGCCGCGCGCTATCGGGCAGCGCCTGCGGGGCGAAGACGGCCACGGTGGAATAGAGCCAGGCCGCGCCGGCGCCCAGCGCCACTAGCGTGTTCATCTCGGGCGCCAGGCGCCGCAGGGCCGCCAGGCCGCCGGTAAAGAAGCGCCGGCCCGGCCCGGCCAGCACGGCGCTGGTGAGGACGAATTGCACGAGCTGGCTGCCGCGCTGGCCCAGCGTGGCGCCGATCAGGTGATGCCAGGCGGGCAGCAGATGGCCGCCCATCTCCAGGATGAAGACGGGCAGGGCCAGGATCAGGGCGATCGAGAAATCGCGGCGCAGGCGCCGCGCCTCGGCGTCGCGCGACTGCGCCAGCTCGCGGGCGTGATCATCCTGCGCGGCGATGGAGCGGGCTTCGTAGCCGGCTTTGACGACGGCCGCGACGAAATCATCGGGCGTGCCCGCGGCCGGGTCGTAGACCACCTGGGCGCGCTCCGTGGCCAGGTTGACGCTCGCCTGCCGCGCGCCGGGCACCTTGGCCAGCGCCTTTTCGACGCGGCGCACGCAAGAGGCGCAGGTCATGCCGGTGACGGCGAGTTCGAGTTCGAGTTCGGTAGAAGTGTTCATTTGGCGTTCGGACGTCATGCCCGTGTCAGCGGTTCGACGTCAGTCTCAACCTTGCCATTGTGGGAAGGTCAAGCGCTATTTTAGGCTTGACATTGCCATGATGGGAAGGTTTAAGCTGGTTTCGAATCTTCATCAGGAGTCCCCCATGAGCACCGAATTCATCGTTCCCGATATGACCTGCGGGCATTGCGTCAAGACCATCACCGGCGCCGTGCAGGCGGTGGCCCCGGCGGCCCAGGTCAAGACCGATCTGGCCAGCCACCGGGTCACCATCGAGGGTGCCGACCCCGCCCAGGCGCGCGCGGCCATCGAAGAGGCCGGCTACGAAGTCCAGCCCGCCTGATTCCGTCTGGCCGCCGGTCTGTTGCAACGCCGAAGCGGGAACGCAAAAAGGTAAAATCCGCTTTTGATCTCCCCCACTTCGGCCGCATCGTGTCCTTCGTCCAGCATCTGCCCGGTTCCTCTGTCCTCTCCGCCTTCCGCCGCGAACGTCTGCTTGCCCTGCTGAAACAGGCCGGCTTGCCGGTCGCCGATGTCTCGGCCCGCTACGAACACTTTGTCCTGGCCGACGCCGAACTCGGCGCGCAGGACGCAGGGCGCCTGGCCGAACTGCTCGATTACGGCGATCCGGCCAATGCCGAAGCCGCCTCGGCCAAGGTACTGGAACTGCTGGTCATCCCGCGCCTGGGCACCGTGTCGCCCTGGGCCAGCAAGGCCACCGACATCGCCCGCAATTGCGGCCTGGCGGCGGTGCGCCGCATCGAGCGCGGCATCCGCTACACGCTCACGCCCGAGCGTGGCCTGCTCGGCAGCAAGTCCTTCGACGAAAGCGCCCTGGCCCGGGCGGCCGCCTGCCTGCACGACCGCATGACCGAAACCGTGGTCGACGCCGGCTTCGACGGCCAGGCGCTGTTCGCGCCGCTGGCCGGCAAGCCGGTGCGCACGGTGCCGGTGTTGGCCCAGGGCCGCGCCGCGCTGGTCCAGGCCAACGTCGCGCTGGGCCTGGCCCTGTCCGAAGACGAAATCGACTATCTGGCCGAAGCCTTCGCCGTGCTCGAGCGCGACCCGACCGACGTCGAGCTGATGATGTTCGCGCAGGCCAACAGCGAACACTGCCGCCACAAGATCTTCAACGCGCAGTGGAAGATCGACGGCGCCGAGCAGCCGAGCACGCTCTTTGGCATGATCCGCGCCACGCACAAGGCGCAGCCCAACGGTACCGTGGTGGCCTATTCCGACAACGCCGCGGTCATGGAAGGCGGCACGGCGCAGCGCTTCGAGGCGGGCGTTCCCGGCCTGGCCGGCGCGAGCCCGGTGTATCGCCGCCGCGAGGCCACCGTGCACACGCTGATGAAGGTCGAGACGCATAATCACCCGACCGCCATCGCGCCGTTCCCCGGCGCTTCCACCGGCGCCGGCGGCGAGATCCGCGACGAGGGGGCCACCGGCCGCGGCTCCAAGCCCAAGGCCGGCCTCACCGGCTTTACCGTGTCGCATTTGCGCCTGCCGGGTTTTGCGGACCCGGCCAGGCAGCCCTGGGAAGCCGATCACCACGGCCTGCCCGAGCGCATCGCCACGCCGCTGTCGATCATGATCGACGGCCCCCTGGGCGGCGCGGCCTTCAACAACGAATTCGGCCGGCCCAATCTGCTGGGCTATTTCCGCACGTATGAGCAGACCGCGGGGCGGGGTGACGACGTGGTGCGCTGGGGCTATCACAAGCCCATCATGATCGCCGGCGGCCTGGGCAGCATCGATGCGGGCCTGACTCATAAAGACCCGATCCCGCCGGGCGCGCTGCTCATCCAGCTGGGCGGTCCGGGCCTGCGCATCGGCATGGGCGGCGGCGCCGCGTCCAGCATGGGCGTGGGCAGCAATTCGGCCGACCTGGACTTCGATTCCGTGCAGCGCGGCAACCCCGAGATCGAGCGCCGCGCGCAGGAAGTCATCGACCGCTGCTGGCAGCTGGGCAGCGGCAACCCCATCATCGCCATCCACGACGTGGGCGCGGGCGGACTGTCCAATGCTTTCCCCGAACTGGTCAACGACGCGGCGCGCGGCGCGGTGTTCGACCTCAAGCGCGTGCCGGTCGAAGAGTCCGGCATGTCGCCCGCCGAGATCTGGAGCAACGAATCGCAAGAGCGCTATGTGCTCTCGATCCTGCCGCAGGACCTGGACCGCTTCGACGCCATCGCGCGGCGCGAGCGCTGCCCCTATGCCGTGGTCGGCGTGGCCACCGAAGAGCGCCAGTTGCGCGTGGTCGACGGCGAAGGCCTGCCGGGCCTGGATGCAATCCAGCCCAAGCCTGCCGCCGAAGTGCGCCCGGTGGACGTGCCCATCGACGTCATTCTGGGCAAGGCGCCGCGCATGCTGCGCGACGTCAAGCGCCTGCCCGGCGCAACCGGCAAGCTCGACCTGGTCGGCATCGACCTGACCGAGGCCGCCTACCGCGTGTTGCGCCATCCCACGGTGGCCAACAAGACCTTCCTCATCACCATCGGCGACCGCACCGTGGGCGGCCTGTCCGCGCGCGACCAGATGGTCGGTCCCTGGCAGGTGCCGGTGGCCGACTGCGCCGTCACGCTGGCCGACTACGAGGGCTTTCGCGGCGAGGCCATGTCCATGGGCGAACGCACGCCCATCGCCGTGATCGACGCGCCGGCCTCGGGCCGCATGGCCGTGGCCGAGGCGCTGACCAACCTGGCCGCCGCCGACGTGGCCCAGATCGAAGACATCAAGCTGTCGGCCAACTGGATGGCCGCCTGCGGCGCGCCGGGCCAGGACGCGGCGCTCTACGACACCGTCACGGCCGTGAGCGAGCTGTGCCAGATCGTCGGCCTGTCCATCCCGGTGGGCAAGGATTCCCTCTCCATGAAGACCTCATGGCAAGAGGGCGACGAACAGCGCCAGGTGGTGGCGCCGGTCTCGCTCATCGTCACCGCCTTCGCGCCCGTCAAGGACGCGCGCGCCAGCCTCACGCCGCGGCTGCGCACCGACGCGGGCGACACGGCGCTCATCCTCATCGACCTGGGCCAGGGCCGCCACCGCATGGGCGGCTCCATCCTCGCGCAGGTCTACGGCCAGGTCGGCGAGACCGTGCCCGACATCGACCGAGCACAGGATCTGCGGGCCTTCTTCATCACCATCCGCACCCTGGCCGAGGCCGGCATCATCCTGGCCTATCACGACCGTTCCGACGGCGGCCTGTTCGCCACGCTGGTCGAGATGGCGCTGGCCGGCCACACCGGCGTGTCGGTCAACCTCGACATGCTCACCTTCGACCCCAACTCGGCCGACTGGGGCGACTTCAAGATCCGCGCCGAGCAGGTGGCCGTGCAGCGCGAGGAGCTCACGCTCAAGGCGCTCTTCTCGGAAGAGGCCGGCGCCGTCATCCAGGTGCCGATGTCGCAGCGCGACGCCGTCATGCAGGTGCTGCGCGGCGCGGGCCTGTCGAAGTACGCGCACGTCATCGGCGGCCTGAACGACGGCGACGAGATCGAGTTCTACCGCGACGGGCAGAAGATCTGGGGCCAGCCGCGCGCCGATCTGGGCAGCGCCTGGAGCGAAGTCAGCCGCGAGATCATGCTGCTGCGCGACAACCCCGCCTGCGCCCAGGCCGAGTTCGACGTCTGGAAGGACGCCGCCGATCCGGGACTGGCGCCGCGCGTCACCTTCAACCCGCAGGAAGACATCGCCGCGCCCTTCATCGCTTCCGGCAAGCGCCCGCGCGTGGCCATCCTGCGCGAGCAGGGCTGCAACAGCCAGGTCGAAATGGCCTGGGCTTTCGACAAGGCCGGCTTCGAATCCGTGGACGTCCACATGACCGATCTGCTGCAGGGGCGGGCGCATCTGCGGGACGTGCGCGGGCTGGTCGCGGTGGGCGGGTTCAGCTATGGCGACGTGCTCGGTGCGGGCGAGGGCTGGGCCCGAACCATTCGCGGCAATGGCGGTCGGGCCGATCAGTTTGCGGCCTTCTTCGTGCGTCCGGATGTGTTTGCGCTGGGCGTGTGCAATGGCTGCCAGATGA
>CALGFL010000057.1 GCA_937881145.1 uncultured Bordetella sp. | reverse complement strand
TTTGGCGTGCTTGGGAGTGGACATGGATCGTAATCGCTAATGTATTTTCAGATCTCCCGGGCTATGTTTTCGGATTGCCCGGCCAACCTGATAGATTGTCTGTCCTCATTATAATGAGGCGCATGCCGCGCATTTCAAAAGCCTCCCCGCGCGCCTCGCGCAATACCCGTAACGGGCCGTCTGCCTTGCAGTCGCGCCTTGCGTCGCTGCTGCGCGAGGCCCGCTGGATATTCTTCGCCGCCCTGGCGGCCTGGCTGACCCTGGTGCTGGTCACCTGGAGTCCGTCCGACCCGGGCTGGACCCATTCGGCGGTCGCGGCCGGCAGCCCCGTGCACAACGGCGGCGGTGCGGTCGGCGCCTGGCTGGCCGACGTGCTCCTGTATCTCTTCGGCTTTTCGGCCTGGTGGTGGGTGATTTTGCTGGTGCACCGCGTGCGGGCCGGCTATCGCCGCCTGGCCACGCAGCTGCGCGCCATCGGGCGCGAGCCCGAGCCCCTGCCGCGCGTGCACTGGGAGCAGGGCGTGGGCTTTTTCCTGCTGTTCGCCGGCTCGCTGGGCCTGGAGGCCTTGCGGCTGCGCAGTCTGGGCATGCATCTGCCCGGCGCCACCGGGCGCGCCAGCGGCGCCGGCGGCGTCATCGGCCAGTTGCTGGCCGGCTGGCTGTCGCGGCTTCTGGGTTTCGACGGCGGCACGCTGGTGCTGCTGGTACTGGTCGTGGTGGGCCTGAGCCTGTTCTTCGCCTTTTCCTGGCTGGACGTGGCCGAGCGCGTCGGCGGCTGGCTGGAGCAGGGCCTGCGCGCCATCGTCAACGCCTATACGGCCCGCCAGGATCGCCGCGTGGGTGAAGTGGCCAGCGCCCAGCGCGAAGAACACGTCGAGGCCAAGCACGAAAAAATGGCGGTGCACGAGCCTATCCGCATCGAACCCGCCATGGTCGTGGTGCCGCCATCCGAGCGCCTGGCCAAGGAAAAGCAGCAGACCCTGTTCGAGCGGCCCGAGGGCGAGGCCTCGCTGCCCGAGCTGGGCCTGCTCGACCCGCCCCTGGGCAATCAAGAGACCGTTTCGGCCGAGACCATCGAGTTCACCTCGCGGCTGATCGAGAAAAAACTGGCCGACTTCGGCGTGTCGGTGACGGTGGTGGCGGCCCAGGCCGGCCCGGTCATCACTCGCTACGAAATCGAACCGGCCACGGGCGTCAAGGGCAGCCAGATCGTCAACCTGGCCAAGGACCTGGCCCGCGCGCTGAGCCTGGTCAGCATCCGTGTGGTCGAGACCATTCCGGGCAAGAACCTCATGGGCCTGGAGCTGCCCAATCCCAAGCGCCAGATGGTGCGCCTGTCCGAGATCCTGGGCTCGCAGATCTATCACGCCAGCCAGTCGGTGCTGACCATGGCGCTGGGCAAGGACATCGCCGGGCACGCCGTGGTGGCCGATCTGGCCAAGATGCCGCACCTGCTGGTGGCCGGTACCACCGGTTCGGGCAAGTCGGTGGGGATCAACGCCATGATCCTGTCGCTGCTGTACAAGGCCGACGCGTCGCAGACCCGCCTCATCCTCATCGACCCCAAGATGCTCGAAATGAGCGTCTACGAAGGCATTCCGCATCTGCTGGCCCCGGTGGTCACCGACATGCGCCAGGCCGCCAACGCGCTCAACTGGTGCGTGGGCGAGATGGAAAAGCGCTATCGCCTCATGAGCAAGATGGGCGTGCGCAACCTGGCCGGCTACAACGCCAAGATCCGCGCGGCCATCGAGCGCGAAGAGCCCATCCCCAATCCCTTCTCGCTTACGCCCGATCAGCCCGAGCCCTTGTCGACCCTGCCCACCATCGTGGTGGTCATCGACGAGCTGGCCGACCTGATGATGGTGGTGGGCAAGAAGATCGAAGAGCTTATCGCCCGCCTGGCGCAGAAGGCGCGCGCCGCCGGCATCCACCTGGTGCTGGCCACGCAACGGCCCAGCGTGGACGTGATCACCGGCCTCATCAAGGCCAACATTCCCACGCGCATCGCGTTCCAGGTCTCGTCCAAGATCGACTCGCGCACCATCCTCGACCAGATGGGCGCCGAAAGCCTGCTGGGCCAGGGCGACATGCTCTACATGCCGCCGGGCTCGGGCCTGCCTACGCGCGTGCACGGCGCTTTCGTGCATGACGACGAAGTGCACCGCGTGGTCGAATCATTGAAGGCCCAGGGCGAGCCCAACTATATCGAAGGCCTGCTCGAAGGCGGCCTGGAAGGCGATTCGGCCGAGGGCGCGAGCAGCGTCACCGGCATCGGCGGCGACGCCGAGTCGGATCCGATGTACGACCAGGCTTGCGAAGTGGTGCTCAAGAACCGCCGCGCCTCGATCTCGCTGGTGCAGCGCCACTTGCGCATCGGCTACAACCGCGCCGCGCGCCTGCTCGAACAGATGGAAAACGCCGGGCTGGTGTCGGCCATGCAGTCCAACGGCAATCGTGAAATTCTGGCGCCGGCCCGGGAGGATGCATGATGCGGTCGATAGTGCGGGCGTTGTTTTTTGTCGTGCTGGCTTGCGGCCCGATGCTGGCCTGGGGCGCGACGGCGCAGGAACAGCTCAAGGCCTTCGTCGCCACGGTGCAATCGGCCACGGGCTCGTTCAGCCAGGTCACGACCAGCCCGCAGGGCGGCAAGGCCGCGCCCGCGCAGCAAGGCGCTTTCGCTTTCCAGCGGCCGGGCAAGTTCCGCTGGGAAGTTCAGAAACCCTATGCGCAGCTCATCGTGGCCGACGGCAAGCAGGTCTATCAATACGATCCCGATCTGGCCCAGGTGACCGTGCGCGACGTCGGCAAGGCCATCGGCGCGTCGCCGGCCGCCATTCTCTTCGGCTCGGGCGATCTCGAGCAGGCGTTCAATGTCACGGCGCTGCCCGACAAGGACGGCCTGCAATGGCTGCGCGCCAAGCCGCACAGCACCGCCGACGCGGGCTTCGCGCAGGTCGATATCGGCATGCGCGACAATCTGCCGGTGCGCATCCTGCTGCTCGATGCCTTCGGGCAGACGACGCGGGTGGATCTTTCCGGGCTGCAGGCCAATGCCTCCGTGCCCGTGTCGCAATTCCAGTTCACGGCGCCCAAGGGAACGGACGTCGTGCGGATGTAGCCCGTGCGTTAAGGCTGCAGGGCTTCGATCTCAGGGCTTTTTATAGGCCACGCACTCGATCTCGACCTTCGCATCGATCATCAGGCGCGACTCCACGCAGGCCCGCGCCGGCGGGTTGGCGCCGAAGTATTCCACGAACACCTTGTTGAAGGCCGCGAAATCGCGCGGATCGTCGAGCCACACGCCGCAGCGGACCACATGCTCCGCTCCGTAGCCGGCTTCGGTCAGAACGGCCAGCAGGTTGCGGATGGCCGCATGCGTCTGTGTGATCACATTGCCTTCGACCACCACGCCGTTCTCCATCGGCACCTGGCCCGACACGTACAGCCAGCCGTCGGCCTGCACCGCGCGCGAAAAAGGCATGTGGGCGCCGCCCTGGCCGACGCCGCCGGCAGCGCCGTAGCGGATGATGCCGTTGGCGTCGGCTTTGGGAGTGTTGCTCATGGTGATTTCCTCAAAATTGGCGAGACCGGTGTTTAGGCCCGGTTTCAGGCTTGGTAGGTATTGAACGAAGCGCGCAGGTCCTTGCCGCGCGGCAGCCAGCGGCCGGCGCGTTGTCCGGTGGCCTGGCCTGCGCGATAGGACAGCACGCCGTTGACCCAGACGCCCTCGATGCCCGAAGCGGGCTGCACGGGCTGGGAGAAGGTGGCGCGATCGATGACGGTGGCCGGGTCGAAAAGCACCAGGTCCGCCTGGCAGCCTTTCTTGATCAGGCCGCGGTCGGCCAGGCCGAAGCGCGAGGCCGTGAGGCCCGTCATCTTGTGTATGGCCGTCTCGAGCGCGAAGAGCTTGAGGTCGCGGCTGTAGTGGCCCAGCACCCGCGGGAAGGCACCCCATAGCCGCGGATGCGGCAGCGGATCGTTGGGCAGGCCGTCCGAGCCGATCATCGTGCGTTCGTGCGCCAGGATGCGCTGCACGTCGGCCTCGTCCATGCCGTGATACACCGCGCCGGCCGGCTGTAGGCGCCGCGCGGCTTGCAGCAGGGGCAGGTTCCAGTCCGCGGCGATCTCGGCCAGCGTACGGCCGGCCATCTCCGGATGCGGGGTGGACCAGGTGATGTCGATGTCGAAATCGCTCGTCACCTGCTTCAAATCCAGCGTCGACGAACTGGCCGCGTAGGGGTAGCAGTCGCAGCCTACGGGCAGGCGGCGTCCGGCGGTGTCCAGGCTGGCAAGCACTTCGCGGCTGCGGCCCCAGTTGCCGGCGCCGGCGCATTTGAGATGCGAGATGATCACCGGTACGCGCGCATGGGTGCCGACGTCGTAGGCTTCCTGCATGGCCTCGAGAATGGCGTCGAATTCGGTGCGCAGGTGCGTGGTGTAGAGCGCGCCGTGGGCGTCGAGTTCCTTGGCCAGTGCCTGCACTTCGGCGGTGTCGGAGTCGAAGGCCGAGGCATAGGCCAGGCCGGTGCTCAGGCCGAGGGCGCCGTGTTCCAGCGCCTCGCGCAATTGTGTGCGCATGGCCTGCGTTTCGGCTGCGGTGGCGGGGCGGTCCAGGCGGTCCATGTGATTGCTGCGCAGGGCCGTGTGGCCGACAAGCGCGGCCACATTGACGCTGGGCTGCGCGGCGTCGACGGCGCGCGTGTAGTCGGCGAAGGTCGGGTAGGAGAACGCCTGGCGCTCGCCCAAAAGATTCATGGGGTCGGGCGGATCGCCGCGCAGGCTCACGGGCGCGGCGCTGATGCCGCAATTGCCCACCACCACGGTGGTCACGCCCTGCGACAGCTTGGGCAGCATGTCGGGCGTGCGGATGACGTTGGTGTCGTCGTGCGTGTGCGCGTCGATGAAGCCCGGTGCCAGGGCCAGGCCTGATCCGGCCATGACCGCGCGCGCGGGCTCGGCGGCCAGCTGGCCGATGGCGGCGATGCGGCCGTCGGCCAGGGCCACGTCGGCTCTTTGGGGCGGCGCGCCGGTGCCGTCATAGATCAGCGCGCCGTGTATCAGGGTGTCGTACATCGGGGTCAATCTCCCAACGGCAGCCGGTTGGGGCCGCCGCGGTATTCGTCCAGCGCCAGCTTGATGCGGCGCAGTTTTTCTTTGGTGTCGTCTTGATGGATCAGCGCCAGCTCGGTGGCCAGGATGTCGATGGCCAGCAGCATGGCATAGCGCGACGCCGAGGGTTTGTAGATGAAGTCGGTTTCCGCCGTATGAATGGGAATGGACACATCGGCCAGCTTGGCCAGCGGCGTCGCCGGGTCGGTCAGGGCCACGATGCGGGCGCCGTACTGCTGCACGATGCGGGCGGCGTCCAGGATCTCGGGCGTCAGGCCCGAGGCCGAGAGAATCACCACGGCGTCGCGCGCGTCCAGGGTCGCGGCGACCATGCGCAGCAGCACCGCGTCGCTGTAGGCGGCGACGCCATAGCCCAGGCGCACCAGGCGCGACTGCATCTCCTGGGCCAGCGCGGCCGAGGCGCCGCCCATGCCGAAAATATAGACCATCCGCGCATCGCGCACGATGCCGGCGGCCTGTTCGAAGACTGCTTCGGAAAACAGCGGCAGATGCGCGCGCAGCGTGGCCTCGATGTCGCCGTACAGGCGCGCGTAGAAGGTGCTTTCTTCCGGCACGTCGCCGGCCAGGAAGCGCTCGCCCACGGCGCTGGCCCGGGCGAGCTTGAGTTTGAGGTCGCGCGTGTCGTCGCAGCCCACGGCGCGGGCAAAGCGCGAAATCGCGGCGATGCTCACGCCCGCCTTGCGCGCCAACTGGTCAACCGTGGCGCTGGAGGCGCTGGCGATGTCGTCCAGGATCGCGTCGGCCACCTTGCGTTCGGTGACGCTGAGCGTATCGCGCTGACTGCGGATCTGATAGACGATGTCGCGCGGCGTGGGTAGAACGGATTCGGCGGCGGAACGGCTCATTGGGGCTCTCTTGGCGCTGTGCGCCGTCCCCCGGGGGGGAATGGACGCTTGAAGCGGCTCGGCGCGCTCATGGTTTGATTTCGTCGATGCGCACGCAGGCCGCGTAGTGCCCCTGGCCCAGGTCGCGCTGCGGCGGTATCGCCTCGGCGCAGCGCGCGTCGGCATGAGGGCAGCGGGTGCGGAACACGCAGCCCGAAGGCGGGTTCATCGGGCTGGGAATCTCGCCCTTGAGCAGGATGCGCTGGCGCGGCGCGCGCGGGTCCGGCACGGGGGCGGCCGACAGCAGCGCCTGCGTGTAAGGATGGCGCGGCGTCTCGTACACGAGGCGGGTCGGGCCGCGTTCCATGACGCGGCCCAGGTACATCACCACCACTTCGTCGCACAGGTAATCGACCACGGCCAGGTCGTGGGCGACGAAGAGCATGGTCAGCCCCAGGTCGCGCTGCAGGTCCTGCAGCAGGTTGAGCACCTGGGCCTGCACCGAGACGTCCAGCGCCGATACGGGCTCGTCGGCCACGATGAAGTCCGGCTCCACGGCCAGCGCGCGGGCGATGCCGATGCGCTGGCGCTGGCCGCCGGAAAATTCGTGCGGATAGCGCTTGCGGTGATCGGCATCGAGCCCCACGCGTTCGAGCAGTTCGCGGATGCGCCCGTCGCGCCGGTCCTGCGCCAATTTATGCGTATCCAATGCCTCGCCGATGATCTGGGCCACCGTCATGCGCGGGTTGAGGCTGGCGTAAGGGTCCTGGAACACGATCTGCATGCGCCGGCGCCAGGGCAGCATGCGCGCCTCGTCCAGACCGGAGATGTCCTGGCCGTCGAAGAGCACCTGGCCGGCCGTGGGTCTGATCAGGTGCAGCAGCGCGCGGCCGGTGGTGGTCTTGCCCGAGCCCGACTCGCCCACCAGTCCGACGATGGAGCGGCGCGGCACGTCGAAGCTCACGTCGTCGACGGCCCGCACCACCGGCGCGTTGCGCGACGAGCCGGTGGGGAAGTGCACTTTCAGGCCCTGCACGCTCAGGAGCGGGGCGGCTTGCGGTTGCGGTGCGTTGATGAGGGTGCTCATGCGTGGCTCATTTCGGCGTTGACGGCCGCCGAGACCTTGAAACAGCGGGCATGGTGCGCCGGGCGCACCGCGATCAGTTCGGGAACGGCGGCGGTACATTCTTCGCCGGCCAGCGGGCAGCGCGGCGCGAAGGTGCAGCCCGAGGGCAGGGCGGTGACGCTGGGCACGTTGCCCGGTATGGGTACCAGGCGCTGACGCGAGGCCAGCAGCGCCGCTGTGGGAATGCACGACAGCAGGCCCTGGGTGTAGGGGTGGGTGGGGCGGTCGAAGAGGTCGTTCACGCCGGCATCTTCCACCACGCGGCCGGCATACATTACCACCACGCGGTGCGCGATCTCGGCCACGACGCCCAGGTTGTGCGTCACGAACAGAATGCTCATGCCGCTCTCGGCCTGCAGGCGGCGCAGCAGATCGAGGATCTGGGCCTGCACCGTCACGTCCAGCGCCGTGGTGGGCTCGTCGGCGATCAGCACCGAGGGGTTGCAGGCCAGGGCCAGCGCAATCATCACGCGCTGGCGCATGCCGCCCGACATCTGGTGCGGATACTCGTTGACGCGCCGTGCGGCGGCGGGAATCTCCACGCGTTCGAGCAGGGCTTGCGCGCGCTTGAGCGCTTCGGCTTTTGTACCGCCTTCGTGCTGCAGGATGGCCTCGGCGATCTGGTCGCCGACGGTGTAGAGCGGATTGAGGCTGGTCATCGGCTCCTGGAAGATCATGGCGATCTCGGCGCCGCGGACGCGCCGCATCGTGGCGGCGTTGGCCTGGGCCAGGTCGTGCTCTTGTCCCTTGCGGTCGCGCAACAGGATCTTGCCCGCTTCGATGCGGCCGGCCGGCTTGGCCAGCAGGCCCATGATGGACAGGCTGGTCACCGATTTGCCCGAGCCCGATTCGCCCACGATGGCCAGCGTTTCGCCGCGCGCCAGGTCGAAGGTCACGCCGTCGACCGACTTGGCCACGCCGTCGCGGCTGTGGAACCAGGTTTTCAGGCCCTGGACCGACAGCACGACATCGCGCTCGCCCTTTGTTTGCATGGTGTCGTGCATGATTCACAGTTCCTTGCGCAGGCGAGGGTCGAGCACGTCGCGCAGGCCGTCGCCCACCAGTTGCAGCGACATCACCGCCAGCACGATGGCGATGCCGGGAAACACCATGATCCAGTCGGCCGTGCCCATATATTGCTGGCCGCCGTTGATCATGGTGCCCCAGGTGGGAATGTCGGGCGATACGCCCACGCCCAGGAAGGAGAGCCCGGCTTCGGCAAGAATGGCGTAGGCGAAGGTGAACGTGCCCTGCACCAGCAGGGGCGACATCAGATTGCGCAGCACGTGCACCGTGACGATGCGGTGCGTGGGCACGCCCAGCGCTCGCGCGGCTTCGACAAAGGGCAGCTCGCGTATCACCAGGGTCGAGGCGCGCACGACGCGCGCCAGCCGCGGCGCATAGACGATGCCCAGCGCGATGATCACATTGCTCAGCGACGGGCCGAGCGCGGCCACCAGCGAAATCGCCAGCAATATGTCGGGAAAGGCCATCATGGCGTCGATCAGGCGCGAGACGACCTTGTCGGCGCCGCGGAAAAAGCCCGCGACCAGGCCGAGCACGATGCCCAGCACGCTCGAGAGCACCACCACCATGAAGCCTACGGTGAGCGACAGGCGGCCGCCGTAGATCACCCGGCTGAGCACGTCGCGGCCGAAGTCGTCGGTGCCGAACCAGTGCAGGCTGCTGGGCGCCTTGAGCCGGTTCATGATGGACAGCTTGTAGGGGTCGAAAGGCGCGATCCAGGGCGCGAGCACGGCGGCGCCGACCAGCACGATCAGCACGATCAGGCTGATCAGCACCGTCTTGCGCGTCACCAGCAGGCGCAGGATCTGCCAGCGGTCGGAACCGGCGCCGGAAACGGCGGACGGGCTCGATGCAATCGTCATATCAATACCGCACGCGAGGGTCGACCAGCAGATAGAGCAGGTCGATGAAAAGATTGATCAGCACATAAATGGCGGCGATCACCAGCAGCGCGCCCTGAATCACCGGGTAATCGCGCCGCAGCACCGCCGACACCACCAGGCTGCCCACGCCGGGCAGGCCGAACACGGTCTCGGTGACCACCGCGCCGCTGACCAGCAGGGCGGCCGTCAGGCCCAGCACCGTGAGGATGGGGATGAGCGCGTTGCGCACCGCGTGCCGCAGAATCACCCGGGTTTCGGTCAGGCCCTTGGCGCGGGCGGTGCGCACGTAGTCGTCGCGCAGCACGTCGAGCATGCTGGCGCGGATGAAGCGCGTGATCAGCGCCGAGTTCACCAGGCCCAGCACCACCGCCGGCAGGATGAGGTGCGACAGCCGATCGCCGATGCTGGCGCCGGGGCCGCCGTAGCCGGCCACCGGCAGCCAGCCCAGCTTGACCGAGAAGAACTCCATCAGCAGCAGGCCCAGCCAGAAACTGGGCACGCTCGATGTGAACATCGAGAAACCCTGCACCGACTGATCCAGCGCCGTGCCGCGCTTGACCGCCGAGAGAATGCCCACCGGCAATGCGATGGCGGTGGCAAGCGCCAGCGACATCAGCGTCAGCCAGAAGGTGGGTTCGGCACGATCGGCCAGCACCGTCAGCACGGGTTTGTTCAGGAAGATCGATTGCCCCAGGTCGCCCTGCGCCAGGTGGCCCAGCCAGGTGACGTACTGCGTCAATATCGATTGATCCAGCCCAAGCTGGGCGCGCAAGGCCGCGATGTCCTGCTGCGTGGCTTGCGGTCCGAGCATCACGGCCGCGGGGTCGCCGGGCGTGATGCGCAGGATGACGAAGACGATGGTCGCCACGATGAACATCACGACGGCCAGGCCGATCAGGCGGTTCAGGATATAACGCAGCACGGCGTCAGGCCTTCCAGGTGTTCCAGAAATACGGCCAGGGCGCGGGCGTCAGGCCCTGCAGCTTGGGCGAGCGGGCCGACAGCGCGTTGAAGTCGCCCACCTTGATGAAGGGCACTTCGTCGAACACGGCCTTCTGCACTTCGGCCCACAGTTTCAGGCGTTCGTCCTGCGTGCGCGCCTCGTTGAAGGCATTGAGCGCCTTGTCGCGGCGCGGCGTGTCCCACCAACCCGGGGAATCCTTGGACGGGAAGTCGATCAGGGCGGGCTCGGGCAGGAAGGGGCTGTGGGTGATGAAGATGTCCCACAGATCAGGGTTGGCGCGGCGCTGCACCAGCGTGGCCCAGTCCACCACCTGCATGTCCACCTTAAAGCCGGCGGCCTTGAAGTATTCGTTGGCCACCAGCGCCATCTTGTAGTGGAACTCGTACTGCTGGCTGGTGAGCAGGCGGATGGTGCGGTCCTTGGGGTTGGCCGCGTCCAGCAGCTTCTTGGCGCCGGTCGCGTCGCCCTTGTTGTAGACCGCCCCGCCCAGGTCGGTGGCCCAGGGGAAGCCCTTGGGATAGAGATCGGCGTCCACCGCGTAGAAGTTCTTGTCGCCGAAGGCGGCGTACAGCATGTCTTCTTCGCTCAGCGCGAGCTGGGCGGCCTGGCGCACCTTCTGGTCGGCCATGAGGCCTTTCTTGGTGTTGAGCACCAGGCGCGGCCAGCCGAAGGGCTTGAGGATCACCGCCTCGGATTTGCTGCCCTTGAGCTTGGACAGGGACTCCACCGCGAGCGAGTCGACGTAGTCGTACTGGCCGGCGATGGCGCTTTCCAGGCGGGTATTGGCGTTGGTCATCGGCACGAAGCGGATCTCGTCCAGATATTGCTTGCGCGCGCCGCCGTAACCGTCGGGCTCGCCCGCGCGCGATTTGTAGGCCGCGAAGCGCACGAGCTGGATGTACTGGTCGGGCACGCGGGCCTTGAGCTGGTAGGGGCCGGTGCCGATGAATTCGGTCAGCGTGGCCGCGAGTTTCCTGGCCGGCATGATCACGGCGGCGCTGTTGTTCATGGCCAGCAGCGCGGTCAGCGGCGCATAGGGCTGCTTGAGCGTGATGCGGATGCCGTCGGCGCCCGTGGCCTCGATGTCGGCGATGACCCCGGCCGCCTGCTTGCCGCGCGACGCCACGCTGGTCCAGCGCTTGAGCGAGGCCACCACGTCGGCCGAGCTCATGGCCGAGCCGTCATGGAAGGTGACGCCCTTGCGCAGCGCGATGTCGCAGGTCTTGCCGTCGGCGCTGAGTTGCGGCAGCGATTCGGCCAGCAGCGGCGTGACGTTCCACTTGGCATCGAAGGTGTAGAGCGTTTCGAAGATGTGCTGGGTGAGGATGCCCACCAGGTCGGCCGTGCTCATCATCGGATCCAGCGTGGGCGGTTCGCCGATGGTGGCTACCGAAATGATGCCGCCCTTGACGGGCGTGGCGCCGAACACAGTCGCGGGCAGGCCGACAGCGCCCAGGGTGCCGCCCATGGCCATGGCGATCAGGCTGCGGCGGCGCGTCATCGAGAAGTTCATGAGTCAGGCTCCAAAGAGAAGGTGGGAGTGTCCCGGTAGGGGATCGAAAAGGTTGGGAGTAAAGACAGGAACTACAGGCTGATAAATACGGTTCGGCGACGCCGGTCACGCCGTAGGGGGCGTCGAGCAGCAACACCTGGCGCCACTTGTCGAAGGGCAGGCAGGGGTGGGAGACATCGAAAGAGAT